>NZ_JAJUJR010000163.1 GCF_029265225.1 Sedimentibacter sp. | reverse complement strand
TGAAAAAGCTGAGCTTTCACATTACAGCAACGCAACTTCTGACATAGAGTACCTGTTCCCGTTTGGATGGGGAGAACTGTGGGGAATTGCAGACCGTACGGATTTTGACCTGAAGGCACACATCACCACTTCCGGAGAAGATCTCACATACCAGGATCCTGTTACAAACGAAAAATATGTTCCATACTGCATCGAACCATCTCTTGGAGCAGACCGTGTAATGCTTGCTCTTCTTCTTGACGCATTCAATGAAGAAGTACTTGAAGACGGTACAGACAGAGTTGTTCTTAAGCTTCATCCTGCACTGGCACCATACAAGGCTGCCATATTCCCGCTTACTAAGAAGCTTAATGATCAGGCAACTGAACTTTACCACAAGTTGCAGAAAAACTTCAATGTTGATTATGATGATGCAGGAAGCATCGGAAAAAGATACAGAAGACATGATGAAATCGGAACTCCTTACTGCATAACATTTGACTTTGACTCACTGGAAGACAATGCTGTAACAGTGAGAGACAGAGACACTATGGAACAGGTTAGAGTTAAAATAGACGATCTTGTCGATTTCATAAATGCAAAAATAAACTTTTAACAATTGATTTACATTTAATACACAATTGGATAGCAATAACAGCTATCCAATTGTTAAATTTATTTTTATTATAGTTACTCAATTGCTAAGGAAAAGAGGAGATTCATATTAAACTATCGGACAGACAAAATCTTATTATTGAAATAATAGAAAAACATCAGCCCATTACAGGTGAATCCATAGCTGAAAAAGTAGGCCTTACAAGAGCAACATTAAGGCCTGATTTGGCTGTATTGTCTATGTGCGGTTTAATCGATGCTAAACCAAAGGTTGGATATTACATTTCAAACAAAAAAAACAATAAAGACATATATGAAAAATTGTCAAGCATAAAGGTTTCCGACATAAAGTCACTGCCAATAAACGTTGCAGAATCTACTAGCGTTTACGACGCTATAGTTGCTCTTTTTTTGGAGAATGTCGGGACCCTTTTTGTTGTTGAAGATGATGCCCTGAAAGGTGTAATATCAAGAAAGGACCTCTTGAAGGCGGCCATGGGCGGAAAAGACCTTAATCTTGTTCCTGTTGGTGTCATAATGACAAGAATGCCAAAAATAGTGTACTGCACTGAAGATGACACAATAGTTGAAGCAGCCGAGAAAATCATAGATAATGAAATTGACTGCATACCAATCGTTACAGAGCTTCCAAACGGCAAAATGAAAGCTGTGGGAAGAATTTCAAAGACTAATTTAACTAAAGCACTGTTGGAAATAACCAAATAAAGAGGTATCTATGGAAAAAATAAATATATATGCGGTTTCCGACTCAATAGGAGAAACTGCGGAACAAGTTGCAAAGGCTGTTATCAGACAATTTGAAACAGCAGAATTTGACATAAAAAGAATATCATATGTAAATGACAAGGAAGCTATAGATAATTTGATAGCAAAGGCGTCCAAGGAAAATTCATTCATTGTCTTCACACTTGTTGTGGAAGAACTGAGAGATTATCTTACACTAAAAGCTGCTGAATACAACATAGGAGCAGTTGATGTCATGACGCCTATACTGGTTCCTCTTGTTAAGCAGCTTGGACTGTCTCCTAAAAATGAACCGGGATTGTTGAGAAAACTTGACGAAAAATATTTCAAAAAAGTTGAAGCAGTTGAATTTGCAGTTAAATACGATGACGGAAAAGACACAAGAGGTATACTTCTTGCGGATGTTGTTCTTGTAGGTGTTTCAAGAACTTCAAAAACACCGTTGTCAATGTATCTGGCACATAAAAATTTAAAGGTTGCTAACATACCGCTTGTTCCGGAAGTAAGCCCTCCGGAAGAATTAAAGCTTATTTCTCCTAAAAAGATTATAGGCCTCACCTTGAACGTTGATAATCTTAATAAAATAAGAAAAGAAAGACTTAAGGCAATGGGACTTAAAGACACTGCCAACTACGCAAGCATGGAGAGAATTTTTACTGAACTTGATTATTCGGAAAAAGTGATGAAAATGCTTAAATGCAAAGTTATAGACACAACAGACAAGGCTGTGGAAGAAACAGCTTCTATAATACTTGATTACATAGCTGACAGTAACAAATAATAATAGAAGGTGATGTAGTGAATATAAGAGAGAGATACGAACAATTTGAATTGGATCATTTATCGGAGCATGCAGCTAAAAGCAGGCTTTCGAAAGGAAGAGCAGTTGAAGAGCCGCAATGTGAAATCAGGACTGATTATCAAAGAGACCGGGACAGAATTCTTCATTCAAAAGCCTTCAGAAGGCTTAAGCATAAAACTCAAGTTTTCTTGTCTCCTGAAGGAGACCACTACAGAACAAGACTTACACACACACTTGAAGTATCTCAGATATCAAGGACTATAGCAAGAAGTTTGAATCTAAATGAAGATTTAACAGAAGCTATAGCCTTAGGACATGATTTGGGACACACACCCTTTGGTCATACGGGAGAGAGAATTTTAAACCAGCTTTGCCTCATGGGCTTCAAGCACAACGAACAAAGTTTAAGAGTGGTTGATTTTCTTGAAATAAGAAACGACAAGCAAGGGCTAAACCTCACATATGAAGTAAGGGACGGAATATTAAATCATCCCATGGGATACAAGGCTGCAACCCTGGAGGGGCAGATTGTAAGCATATCAGACAGAATTGCGTACATAAACCACGACATAGACGATGCTTCCAGGGCAAATATCATTAAGCCCGGTCAAATACCGGAAAAATTTTTAAAACAGCTTGGAGCGTCTCACGGGCAGAGAATAAACACAATGATACTTGATGTAATAAACAACAGCATGGACAAGGAAAAAATTATCATGAGCGGTGAAATTGCCGAACTTACCAAAGAACTTCGTGATTTTTTGTTTGAAAATGTGTATTACAACAAAATAGCAAAGAGCGAAGAAGACAAAACAACGTTCATTGTTACAAAAATATTTGAGTACTACAGCAACAACTTCGAATGTCTTCCGGAGTTTTACCTTAAAATATACAACGATAATGATTTTACAAAAAGTGAAATAATTAAAGATTACATAGCCGGTATGACAGACAGATATGCAATGAAAGTTTTTGAAGATCTTTATATGCCAAAACCTTGGAAACAATTATGAGCATAAAATATTAGTTGACAAGCTTATTTTGTCGTGTTATAATTTATCTTCAATGTAAAGATAATGGTGATATTATGCCCTATAGATTAGATTCGGATGTAATCAGCAGGATTTTGGAACAAAATAATATTGTAGACGTCATAGAAGAGTATCTGCCTCTTAAAAAAGCAGGTGCAAACTACAATACAAATTGCCCGTTTCACAAGGAAAAAACACCTTCTTTTATTGTGTCTCCAGACAAGCAGATGTTTCATTGCTTCGGATGCGGTGAAAGCGGAGACAGCATTAGTTTTTTGACAAAATACAAGAATTACACTTTTGTGGAAGCTGCTGAATACCTTGCAAGAAGAGCAGGTATAATACTTGAGGAAACAAGTTCCTCCAAAAACGAAAATAAAGCGCTCACAGACATATTGTATAAAATAAACAGAGAAGCCGCAGCATACTTTTACAGGAACCTAAGAAAGTTTCCACATGTGGCAGAATACTTAAAAGGCAGGAAAATTGATGCTGCCGTAATAAAAAAGTTCGGAATTGGTTATGCTAGCAATGAATGGGATAATTTGCTAAAATATTTAACCGGCAAAGGATTCAACGAAAAAGACATTTTAAAAACCGGACTCATCATAGAAAAGAAAACCAAGGACAGTTATTACGACAGATTCAGAAACAGAGTTATTTTCCCCATATTTGACATAAAGAACAGAATAATAGGATTTGGCGGCAGAGTGCTTGATGACTCACTGCCTAAATACCTGAATTCACCTGAAAGCCCCATATTCAGCAAGGGCTACAACCTGTACGGCATACACCTGGCAAAGGAAGCCGTAAGGGAAAAAAGCTTCATACTGGTTGAAGGCTACATGGATGTCATAAAAATGCACGTACACGGCTATGATACAGCTGTTGCAGCACTTGGAACGGCATTGACCGAAAATCAGGTAAAGCTCATGAAAAGATACTCCAAAAGTTTTTATCTGGCTCTTGACTCAGATAATGCAGGACAGACTGCGGCCCTTAAAGCAATCAACATCTTCAAGAAGAACAATCTTGAAGGAAGGGTGGTCATCATACCCGATGCAAAGGACCCTGATGAGTATCTGAACAAATTCGGCAAGGTCAATTTCGACAAATTACTCGAAAATTCTTTAGATTATTATAGCTTTTTAGAATTCCATTACAAAGAATTATATGAAAATTCTAACAAAGTTGAATATATAAATAAATTTTTTGACAACATAGCAAATGTAAGCAGTGAAATAGAAAAAGAACTGATATTTGAAAAATTATCAAGCAAAGTGGGTGTTTCCAAAGAGTCTATAATAAAAGAATACAATAAGAGAAGTACTAAACAAGGAACTTTTGTTAAAGCTGCACAGCCTGCCGAAAAAAAGCAGGAGGTAAAAATCACTACATCGCATGAAGAAGAGCTGGTCAGACTAATACTTATTAACAATGATTTTGCATATCAACTGAAAGAGATAGTCAATGAAGACACCTTTAAGGACTTGAAATACTATCAAACATTCAAAGAGATGTATGAATGCAAATTAAACGATAAGAGTATAGATAAAGACAGCCTGAATGATATGATAATGGATAATATGGATGTGAGTGTTTTTCTGCAGAATGACGATGTTGATTATGATAATTTAGAGGCTTATTTCAAAGATTGTATTAAAAGACTTAAAATTAAATATTATGAAAAGAAGAGAACAATATTGACTGATAGTTTAAAACAATCTGAAAATTCAGCAAACAGCAAAGAAATTATGAATGAAATTTTTAGCCTCGCTAAAAAAATTAAATCAACTAAAGAGGAGGTTAACTAACCCATGAGTGAAAATAAAAATCTGGCAAATATAGATGAAGAATCAGACAGGAATGCAGAAGTCCTGCAAAAAATTGATTCTATAAAAAACAAGTTAATTGAAAAGGGCAAGAGAAACGGTTTTATAACATATAAGGAAGTTTTGAGATCTTTTGAAAAATTAGACATTAACCCTGAATTTATAGATGATTTTTACAAACAGGCAGAAGACAATGACCTGGAGATACTTGGTTTTCAGGATGACATGATACTTGAAAAGGTAGATGACAATGAGGACCTTGAAATAAAAGATGACCCGGACTTTTTTGTAAGCCAGTCCGACGACGACATTTTGTAAGTTGTAAACATAGACGACCCTGTCAGAATGTATCTGAAGGAAATTGGCAAGGTTCCTCTCTTAAGCGCAACGGAAGAAATTGAACTGGC
>NZ_JAJUJR010000071.1 GCF_029265225.1 Sedimentibacter sp. | reverse complement strand
CAGACAATAAGCGGCCTTGCTCAGGGAAGACCAATAAAAGGCAATGTTGCATTTCTGGGAGGACCGTTGTTTTTCCTGTCAGAGCTTAGAAACAGATTCAAGGAAACTCTTGAACTCACGGAAGATAATTCAGTTTGTCCTGAAGACGCAAATTATTATGTAGCCATGGGAGCTGCCTTGATGTCTTCTGAAAATGAAAGCATCAGCTTCAATGAATTTTATCAAAAAATTAGAAGCACCCTAGAACATTCAAGAATCGAATACCGTAAAAAAGACTTAGACCCTTTGTTTGAAAACGAAGATGAATACAATAAATTTTTATGCCGACATGACAGGCACAAGGCAAGAACAAGAAATATAGATGATTATTCAGGCAAGGCATTTTTAGGCATTGATGCAGGAAGCACCACAACAAAACTTGTTCTGATAACAGATGACGGAGAAATTCTTCATTCCTACTATGGAAGCAATGCAGGAAACCCTCTTAATTCTGCTGTAAAGGCTGTAAAGGACCTTTACGCTAAGATGCATCCAGGAATTGAAATAGCAAGCACTGCCGTTACGGGATACGGTGAGCATCTTATTAAGGCTGCCCTTAATGTGGATGCAGGGGAAATAGAAACAGTGGCACACTATAAGGCTGCCGACTTTTTCCTAAACGGTGTCGACTTTATCATAGACATCGGCGGTCAGGACATGAAGAGCATGATCATAAAAAACGGAGTAATAGATTCCATAATGCTGAATGAAGCCTGTTCTTCCGGCTGCGGCTCCTTCATAGAAACATTCGCCAAATCACTTGATATGAGCGTCCATGATTTTGCTGAAGCAGCAGTGTCTTCTAAAAATCCGGTTGACCTTGGAACAAGATGCACCGTGTTCATGAATTCCAAGGTGAAGCAGGCCCAGAGGGAAGGGGCTACCCTAAGCGACATTTCCGCCGGAATTTCCTTCTCTGTAATCAAAAATGCACTGTTCAAGGTCATAAGACTTAAATCTCTCGATGAAATAGGAGACAAAATTGTTGTTCAGGGAGGAACATTCTACAACAATGCAGTGCTGCGGGCATTTGAACAAATAACAGGCCGTGAAGTTGTAAGACCTGACATAGCAGGAATAATGGGAGCATTTGGTGCTGCCATCATTGCAAAAAACAAATATGTTCCATCTGTAAAAAGCAAGTTTGTAAAAGCTCATGAGCTTGACCTGTTTTCATTTGACACATCCATGGAGCGATGCGGTCTTTGCACCAACAATTGTCTCTTGACAATCAACAGGTTTTCCGATGGAAGATACTTTGTGTCAGGCAACCGCTGCGAAAGAGGAGCAGAAAAATATACTCATGAAGAAAGAAAAGAAGCTCTGCCAAACTTGTACAAGTATAAATACAACAGAGTCTTCGGCTACAAACCTCTGGCACTTAGCGAAGCAAAAAGAGGCATGATTGGAATCCCAAGAGTTTTGAACATGTACGAAGACTATCCGTTCTGGTTCACATTCTTTACAACATTGGGATACAGAGTAGTTTTATCCGGAACATCAAGTAAAAAAATATACGAGCTTGGAATGGGAACAATTCCTTCAGAATCAGTATGCTACCCGGGCAAAATAACCCACGGACACATAACCGACCTCATAAACAAAAAAGTTCCTAAAATATTCTATCCGTGTATTTCTTATAATATAAAGGAAGATGAAAATGCAGGCAACCATTTCAACTGTCCTGTTGTTGTGTCTTACCCCGAATCAATTGAAGCAAACATTGCCTTAAAAAATGTGAAGTTCTACAAACCTTTCCTGAACTTAAACGACAAGGAAAGGCTCATAAGCAAACTTTACAGGGAAATTGCAAAGGCTGAACATTTGTCTTATGAAGAAATAAAAGAGGCTGCCGAAAAGGCATACAAGGAACTTTATGCCTACAAGAGGGATGTAAAGCGTGAAGGCGCAAAGGCAATAGATTACATCAACAAAAACAACAAAAAGGGTATTGTTCTTGCAGGAAGGCCTTACCACGTGGATCCTGAAATAAACCACGGAATACCTGAAATGATTGAAGGCTACGGCCTGGTTGTATTGTCCGAGGATTCTCTTGAAAACAAGTATCCCATTGAAAGGCCTCTCAGGGTCATTGACCAGTGGTCGTACCATACAAGGCTTTACAGGGCAGCAACATATGTTTCAAACACAGACAATCTGGAACTTATTCAGCTCAATTCCTTTGGATGCGGCCTTGATGCAGTTACAACAGATCAGGTAAATGAAATACTTGACAAGAACAACAAAATATACACACTAATAAAAATAGATGAAATTACAAACCTTGGGGCTGTAAGAATCCGTATACGTTCACTTCTTGCTTCCATAGAAGAAAGAGATAAAACAGGCATAAGGCATAAGCGCGTGGAAGACAACATAACACATCCTGTATTTACAAAGGAAATGAAGAAGCAGCACACAATACTCATTCCTCAGATGTCTCCAATGCACTTCCAGTTTATTGAAACAGCTGCAAAGATGTCCGGGTACCACGCCGTTGTACTTCCAGCCGTTGACAAGAAGGCTGTGGATGTGGGACTGAGAGTTGTAAACAACGACGCTTGCTATCCTTCCATTATTGTTGTGGGTCAGCTCATAAATGCCCTTGAATCCGGAAAATATGACTTGAACAACACTTCGCTCATGATTTCCCAGACAGGCGGAGGATGCCGCGCAACAAATTATATAGGTTTTATTAAAAAGGCACTTAAGGATTCAGGCTACGGTCATATACCTGTAATTTCCTTCAATGTGGTGGGACTTGAAAAGCAGCCGGGCTTCAGCTTCACAACAGCATTTGTGAACAGGCTCGTAATGAGCGTAGTAATAGGCGACACACTCATGCGTGCAACTTACAGAACAAGACCATACGAAAAGGTTAAGGGCTCTGTAAACCAGTTGTACAACAAGTGGGTCGAAGAATGCCACCATGTTATAGAAAAAGGAAACATCAGACAATATATAAAAACAATCAACCAGATAGTCCATGATTTTGACACCATTGAACTTGATGAAAAATTAAGAAAGCCTAAGGTAGGCATAGTCGGCGAAATACTGGTTAAATTCCACCCAAATGCAAACAACGATGTATTCTCGCTTCTTGAAGAAGAAGGAGCAGAAGTTGTGGTTCCGGACTTGCTTGATTTCTTCTCTTACAGCGCATTCAACGGAGTCATTAAATATGATGAGCTCCTTAACGGCAGCCCAAGGACAAAGGCATTCAACAATGTTGCCGTAAAGGCAATAGAAATGTACAAAAAACCAAGCGTGAAAGCATTCAAAGAATCAAAGCGCTTTTCAACACCTGCAAACATTGAGGAATTAGCCCACAAGGCAAAGAGATTCCTTTCACTGGCAAACCAGTCAGGTGAAGGATGGTTCCTGACCGGTGAAATGATTGAGCTTTTGGACAGCGGCGTAAGCAACATATTGTGCCTGCAGCCATTTGCATGTCTGCCTAACCACATCACAGGCAAGGGAATGATTAAGAAGCTGAAGGATGCGTATCCGTTGTCAAACATAGTTCCTATAGACTATGATGCCGGCATAAGTGAAGTGAACCAGATCAACCGTATCAAGCTTATGCTCACCAGTGCATTCAGAAACATGCATCTGCATGACGACAACGAGTTCCTGACATTGAAGCAAATCGAGGGCCACACAACAAAGCAGATACTGAAGCATCTTCAGGAACAAAACATATAACAACAAATAAAATACCGGCTGTTAAGCCGGTATTTTTTATTATTTTTCAAATGCCTTCTTGATTCTTTCAATGGCATCATCAATTTGTTCATATGTTATTATGATTGGTGGAGCAAACCTTATTGTCTTTTCATGAGTTTCCTTTGCAAGGACACCGTTCTGAATCAATTTCTTTACATATGGAGCTGCATTAACATTGAATTCAACTCCTATTAATAGACCCTTGCCCCTGATTTCAACTATGTCGTCATTTTTGATTTCTCTTAGCTTGTTCATGAAATAATTGCCCTTTTCTTCAGCCTGCTTGGCAAAATCATCTCTTTGGAGAATTTCAAGAGCCTTGATGGATACAGCTGCTCCCAAAGGATTTCCTCCGAAAGTTGAACCGTGAGAACCGGGCTCAAACACTCCAAGAATATCACTGTTTCCTGCAATTGCAGATACAGCTATAATTCCGCCTCCTAAAGCCTTTCCAAGGATATATATGTCAGGAACCACATTTTCATAGTCGCATGCAAACATTCTGCCGGTGCGGGCAAAGCCTGTCTGAACTTCATCTGCAATAAACAATACGTTGTTTGACTTGCAAAGTTCATAAGCTTCCTTTAAAAATCCTGCAGGTGGAACAATGATGCCTGCTTCTCCCTGTATAGGCTCAACCAGGAATGCTACTGTATTTGGATTTATTGCTGATTTCAGCTGCTCTATGTTTCCATACTCTATTACTTTAAATCCAGGTGTGAAAGGACCATATCCTTTTCTGGCATCAGGATCTGTACTCATAGTGACAATTGTTATTGTCCTTCCGTGGAAGTTGTTGGCACATACAATTATTTCCTGTTTTCCGTCTTCAACGCCTTTGACAAAGTTTCCCCATCTTCTTGCAGTCTTCAGTGCTGTTTCAACTGCTTCGGCGCCAGTATTCATAGGAAGAACCATGTTTTTGCCTGTAACCTCACAAAGTTTCTGCATCCAGTCTCCCAATACACTGTTATAAAATGCCCTTGAGGTCAATGTTACCTTATCCAGCTGATCCTTTGCGGCTTGTACCAGCTCAGGATGTCTGTGTCCAAAATTTAATGCAGAATATGCGCTTAACATATCATAAAATTTTTCACCCTCAGGGTTTGTAACAACAATTCCTTCAGCCTCTTCAAACACAACTTCTTTAGGGTGATAATTGTGAGCTCCGAAATTTTCTGTTTTTTGCATGATTTCTCTAGATGATTGCATATCAGTAGTCCTCCTTGACTCTGTCGCGGATACATAATGTATGTGTATCTCAAACTTATGTTTAAAATAATAACCGTTTTTTTAATAAAAGTCAAGATATTTATATTTTTACAAAATGATTTTTGAGGTGATTGTTTATATTTATCATTGTTATTACAACACTTTTATATTAAATCATTATTTTTATCATCATTTTAAAATTGTTTGTTTTGTATAGCATTACAAATAAAATATGAATTTAACACTCTTGATGCAATTCCTGCACTTTGCAATTTTATTGAAGCAAGTTGCAATTTGTCATGCAGGGCAACATTAATGTCACAATATTTGTCCATTCAATGGATAAATCTGGGTTAGGGCATAAAAAAAGAAGAGGCTGCATGCCATGAGCGTCACTGTTGAAGCTAACAGATTCATCAGTGAGTCTCACTCTTCATTCTCCCGCTGGATTCATTTTGAACTGAGGGAAGATCTTGCACGTCTCTTCTTTATATTTCGTTTATTAACCTTGAATTATTGTTCCTGTCAAACCATTCAACGCATCCATTGATTTGTACAGAGATGTTATTATTGATTTTCTTCCTGGTTTTGATTTTGCAAATTTCACTGAAGCCATAACTTTCGGAAGCATGCTGCCTGGTGCAAAATGACCTTCTTCAATGTATTTTTCAGCTTCTTCTATTGTAATTACGGATAAGTCTTCCTGGTTTGGTTTTTTGAAGTTGATTGATGCCTTTTCAACTTCAGTCAGAATCATAAGTATGTCAGCGTCCATGTCTTCAGCCAGTCTTTCAGCTGCAAAGTCCTTGTCTATTACAGCTGCAACACCTTTTAACGAGCCGTCTTCATTTTCTACTACAGGTATTCCGCCGCCGCCGCATGCAATTGTTATTGTTGTGTCCCACAGCGTCTTAATTGTTCCGATTTCAACTATTCTCTCAGGAATAGGAGACGCAACCACTCTTCTCCAGCCTCTTCCTGCATCCTCTTTCACTGTATAACCTTTTTCTTCTGCAAGTCTTTTTGCTTCCTCTTCAGAATAAAAAGGTCCTATTGGTTTTGTTGGATTCTGGAATGCTTTGTCATCCTTGTTCACAACCATCTGCGTCACAACTGTAACAACCGGCAATATTCTGTTTCTTTTAGCCAATGCAAGCTTCAGCCCCTGCTGAATGTGATATCCTATATATCCCTGGCTCATTGCACCGCATACGTCAAATGGCATTGGAGGTGTCACATCCTTTGCAGTTTCTGAAGCCAAAAGAATTCTTCCAACCTGAGGGCCGTTTCCGTGAACGATTGCTATCTCATAGTTGGAGCAGCTTATATCGGCAATGAATTCACTTGTTTTTTTTACAACTTCCAACTGTGCCTCTGCTGTAGATGGCATGTTCTTGTCTTCTAAGGCATTTCCGCCTAACGCTATAACTACTCTTGGTATTCTGTTCATGACTTATCCCCTCTTGAATTTGTAATTATTTTTAAGCTATAGTTGCTACTATAACCGCCTTGATTGTGTGCATTCTGTTTTCTGCTTCATCAAATACAACAGAATGTCTGCTTCTGAAAACTTCATCAGTAACTTCTCTGATGTCAAAGCCAAGTGCCATTTGTTCCTTAGCCATTTTTGTTTCAAAATCATGGAATGAAGGCAGACAGTGCATGAATATTACATCATTGTTTCCTGTAGCCTTAAGCAGGTCCATTGTAACCTTGTATGGAGTTAAAAGTTTTACTCTTTCAGGTATCTGAGCTTCTTCTCCCATTGATGCCCAAATGTCAGTGTAAATTACATCTGCGCCTTTTACAGCTTCAACACTGTCAGATATTTCAATTGTAGCTCCTGTGTAATCAGCAACTTCCTGAACTCTCTTCAGTGTTTCCTTATCCAGCTGGTCCTGAAGTTCCTTAGGGCCAAATGCAACAAAATGCATACCCATCTTTGCGCATCCAAACATCCATGCATATGACATGTTGTTTCTGATATCTCCTGCAAAAACAACCTTAACCTTGTTTAGGGGCTTTGCAACATGTTCTTCTATTGTAAGCATGTCAGCCAGTATTTGTGTAGGATGATCCACATCAGTAAGTCCGTTCCATACAGGTACTCCTGCATACTTAGCCAGGTCTTCAACAACTTCCTGTTTGTATCCTCTGTATTCAATTCCATCATAGAATCTTCCCAGAACCTTAGCTGTATCTTCCAATGATTCCTTTTTACCCATCTGTGAGCTTCCTGAATCAAGGAAAGTAACGTGTGCTCCTTCTTCCAGAGCAGCAACCTCAAATGCACATCTTGTTCTTGTTGATGTTTTTTCAAACAACAGCACAATGTTTTTACCTCTTAAAAGGTAATTATAAACTCCTGCTCTTTTCTTGGATTTCAAGTCATGAGCCAAATCAAGCATGTACCTGATTTCCTGTGGTGTAAAATCCATTAATGTTAAAAAACTTCTTCCTTTTAAATTTACTGACATAATAACCTCCACGATTAATTATTAATATTATTGTATTTTTATATAGTATCAGAGTCTCTTCTAAATTTCAATTGTTTTTTACAAGTTTTCTCTTATAAGCGGCATGCTCATGCATCTAGGACCGCCTCTTCCTCTTGACAGTTCTGAGCTTGGCATTATATAAGTCTTAATGCCTTCCTGCTGAAGAATCTGATTTGTTACATAATTTCTTGAATACACAATTACTTCGCCAGGAGCAATGCACAATGTATTGGAACCGTCATTCCATTGTTCCCTTGCAGCATCAATGATGCTGTTTCCGCCGCATTTTATCAGTTTAATCTTATCAAGGTTCAGTGCCTTCTTCAAAATATCTTCAAGTGACCCCTTGCCTTCGGTAATTTTAATATTTCCGTCTTCTCCTCTTTCAAGAACATATACAGCCATGTCAGATTTGATGTTCGGATGAATTGTGAACTTGTCATAATCCACCATTGTGAACACGGTGTCCAGGTGCATGAATGCCCTTGTCTTTGGAATGTCTATTGCCAATACTCTTTTAAATGAGCTGTCTTCAGTCAACAGGGTATTTGCAAACTTCTCAATGGAATTAGGATTTGTTCTTTGAGAAATTCCCACAGCCACTGTTTCCTTATTTAAAATCAATATGTCTCCGCCCTCAAGAGAATACTTTTCAGTTCTGTCATACATCAATTTAGTTCCTTTGTATGAGGGATTACAATTAAAAATATACTTGGCAAACAACGTTTCTCTGTTTCTTGTAACAGTATGCATTTTGTGAATAGATACTCCTTCTCCTATCGTTGCAAAAGGATCTCTTGTAAAGTACAGGTTAGGCATTGGGTCTATTATAAAAGGATATTGATTGCTTAAGAAATCAGCCAGTCTTGGACCCCTGTAATCATTTATTTCAGATTTTCTGATGCCTTCCATCATTTTGAGAACCATTTCCTTAGGACTTACAAAAGACAGGAAATAATCTATTAACATTCCTGATTCTCTGCTTTCCTTAATTCCTGCTTCTTCGATGTACTCTTTGATAAACTGCAGTTTTATCTCATCGTTTAAAAGAGATTCCACAACTAAGTCTTCCAGATACAAAACTTCTATTCCCAAACTTTCGAAAATGTTTGCAAATGCATCATGTTCCTGCTGAGCTACCTCTAAGTAAGGAATATCATCAAAAAGCAATCTTTCTAGATATTCCGGCATTAGATTTTCTAGTTCCTTGCCAGGTCGGTGCAGCAATACCTTTTTCAACTTGCCTATTTCTGAATAAACTCTTATTGCTGTATCATTCAATATAATCACCACCATATATTATATATGCCAAATCCGATTCCCGAAATCATGTGAAAAGCAATTGGCAATACATCCGCAACATATATTTAATTTGCACATTGATGTAAAAAATCGTTATCATTGCCTGCATTAGCTCTTGTTTACCATGCTTTTAAACAATATTTAAATTTTACATCCTGATTCACAGGCAAATTTTGTACAATAAACTGCGATTGTATATTTATATTGTAGTTACTTTTCCTTAATATGTCAAGATATTTTTTATAATTATGTAGCTGGCTAATATTTATACATGATAAATTGTTTAAAAGACATAAAAAAACCAGCTGTATTATCAGCTGGCTTTTTTACCCGGCGACGTCCTACTTTTCCAGGCAGTTTCCCACCAAGTATCATCAGCGCTAAAGAGCTTAACTTCCGTGTTCGGGATGGGAACGGGTGTGTCCTCTTTGCTGTAGTCACCAGATTCTATCAGTGAACATTGAACAATTAATAATGAACAACGAACATTGATTGTTGAAATTAATTCAAAGGATTAATTTCTTAAGAAGTATCTATCAAAATAAAAAGTACAGCTTTAACTGTACTTATAACCCGGCGACGTCCTACTTTCCCAGGCAGTTTCCCACCAAGTATCATCAGCGCTAAAGAGCTTAACTTCCGTGTTCGGGATGGGAACGGGTGTGTCCTCTTTGCTATAGTCACCAGAT
>NZ_JAJUJR010000165.1 GCF_029265225.1 Sedimentibacter sp. | reverse complement strand
ATGCTCAAAGCAGGAGGAGTGTCTATAAATATGTAATCATATTTGTCCTTGACTGCGCTCAATTGTTCCTTAAGTAAAAATTCTCTTCCTGTCTGTGTAAACTCCAACTCGATTCCGCTCAATAAAATGTTGGAGGATATGACATCATAAGAAGGCAACTTTTGAATTGAAAATGATATTTTTGCCTCACCTTTCAATATTTCATAAAT
Source organism: Sedimentibacter sp. (assembly GCF_029265225.1). Taxonomy (GTDB): domain Bacteria; phylum Bacillota; class Clostridia; order Tissierellales; family Sedimentibacteraceae; genus Sedimentibacter. The sequence continues at coordinate 5,089 of NZ_JAJUJR010000165.1, read as the reverse complement.
TGTGGGACAATCTTCAGTTTCAGCCCCCGAACTGAAACTCAAGTTAGATTGCGGGTCAAGGTCGACACACAGTACTTTGTAACCCTGGCTTTTAAATCCGGCTGCAATAGCTCCCGTTGTTGTGGTCTTCCCTACTCCGCCCTTTTGGTTTGAAATTGAAATTACTTTAGCCATCTGTGAAAGCTGCTCCTTTGAAATTTTCTATTTACAAAATTGTAACAAATAATTGATAATATAACAAGGACAAAGTTTATAAAGGAAAAGTATTTCTTATTAAATATAAAAACCATCCAGCAAAAGCTGGATGGTTTTTCACTTAATCAAATATTACTTAAATTGTTATTACATCATTCCCGGCATTCCGCCACCCATTGGAGGCATTGCTGGTTCATCTTTTTTTGGTTCGTCAGCTACAGCTGCTTCTGTTGTCAACAGCATTGAAGCTACGCTTGCTGCATTTTGAAGAGCTGATCTTGTAACTTTAGTCGGGTCAACTATACCAGCTTCAATCATGTTTACATATTTTTCATTCAAAGCGTCAAAGCCGATTCCTTTAGCGCTGTTTTTGATTTTTTCAACAATTACGCTTCCTTCAAGGCCAGCATTTGCTGCAATTTGTCTTACCGGTTCTTCCAGGGCTTTTTCAATTATTTTTGCACCTGTTTTAGCGTCTCCTGTCAAGCCTGCTGCCACTTCAGAAACAACTTTTGTTGTAGCCAGAAGAGCAACGCCTCCTCCTGATACAAGGCCTTCTTCAACAGCTGCTCTTGTAGCATTCAAAGCATCTTCAATTCTCAATTTCTTGTCTTTCATTTCAGTTTCAGTTGCTGCACCTACATTTATAACTGCAACGCCGCCTGTTAATTTAGCAAGTCTTTCCTGAAGTTTTTCTTTATCGAATTCAGAAGTTGATTCTTCATACTGAGCCTTGATTTGTTTTGCTCTTTCAGCGATTTCATCCTGTGAGCCTGCTCCGTGAACTATTATTGTGTTTTCTTTGTCTATTTTAACTGTTGCTGCATTACCAAGCATGTCAACAGTAGTGTCTTTCAGTTCATATCCTAATTCTTCTGTGATTACCTGGCCGCCTGTAAGAATTGCAATGTCTCTTAACATTTCTTTTCTTCTGTCGCCAAATCCAGGTGCTTTTACTGCAACACAGTTGAATGTTCCTCTCAATTTATTGAGAATGAGTGTAGTCAATGCTTCCCCTTCAATGTCTTCAGCTATGATTACAAGTGATCTGCCTGACTGAACTATTTGTTCCAAAACAGGAAGAATTTCCTGAATGTTGGAGATTTTCTTGTCAGTAATAAGAATGTATGGGTTTTCCATAACAGCTTCCATTTTTTCTGTGTTTGTAACCATGTATGCTGATAAGTATCCTCTGTCGAACTGCATACCTTCAACTACTGTAAGGTCAGTTCCCATAGTCTTGGATTCTTCAACAGTGATAACGCCGTCTTTTCCAACTTTGTCCATAGCTTCAGAAATCAATTTTCCTATTTCTTCGTCTCCGGCTGAAATTGAAGCAATTTGAGCGATTTCTTCTGAAGTTTCTACTTTTTTAGTTGTGCTTTTAAGTTCAGCTACTGCTGCTTCCACTGCTGCCTGAATTCCTCTTTTAAGTATCATAGGGTTAGCGCCTGCTGCAACGTTCTTCAAACCTTCTCTTATAATAGCCTGAGCAAGAAGAGTTGCTGTAGTAGTACCGTCACCTGCAACGTCGTTAGTCTTTGTTGCAACTTCTTTTACAAGCTGAGCTCCCATGTTTTCAAACGGGTCAGCAAGTTCGATTTCTCTTGCTATTGTAACACCATCATTTGTAATAACCGGTGATCCGAATGATTTTTGAAGAACTACGTTTCTTCCTTTAGGTCCTAATGTTACTTTTACTGTATCTGCTAAAGCATTTACGCCTCTTTCCATTGAACGGCGTGCATCTTCGTCAAATTTGATTATTTTTGCCATTTTCCATACCTCTCCTTATATTATTCTATAACTGCTAAAACATCAGATAATTTGATTATTATCAATTCTTCTCCGTCAACTTTAACTTCAGTTCCTGCAAATTTGGAGAAAATTACTTTGTCTCCAACCTTTATTTCATCTTTTTTCTTTTCATCAGCTGTGATTCCTGCTCCTACAGCAAGAACTTCTGCTACTTGTGGTTTTTCCTTTGCAGTTCCTGGCAGCACGATGCCGCTTTTAGTTTTTTCTTCTGCTTCCACCATTTTAATTACTACTCTTTCGCCTAATGGTTTAACTGTCATAATTTGTTCCTCCTATTTTATTTAATGTAATTATTTATCCATTTGATTGTTAGCACTCAATGTCGTAGAGTGCTAACACTTACAATCTATATAATAACCAATTGTTGTTTCGTTATCAAGTGTCATTTAGCATAATTTTCGATTATTAAACTAATTTATAGGATTTATTAACAATATTTCTTTAGATTGCTTTAATTTTCTTAATATTTCTCATTATATGTTTAATTTGGATTCTGCTCTCAATATTTAAATAAATTTTACAAAATAGTTGATGTTTTTTACCCTTGACTATAGTATAATTTGGATATATAGTATAACACATTTCAATTATTAATATCTAGGAGGAAATAAAATGTCTCTTGTAACATCAAAGGAAATGTTCAAAAAAGCTTATGAAGGCCATTATGCTGTAGGCGCCTTCAATGTAAATAATATGGAAATTATTCAGGGTATTGTGGATGCTGCTAAGCAGGAAAATGCACCATTGATTCTTCAGGTTTCCGCAGGTGCCAGGAAGTATGCAAATCCAATTTATTTAAGAAAGCTGGTTGAGGCAGCAATAGAGGACTCAGGAATAGACATTTGCCTTCACTTGGACCACGGCGAAGATTTTGAAATATGCAAGCAGTGTGTTGATGACGGATTTACATCTGTAATGATTGACGGTTCAAAATATCCTTTTGAAGAAAATATAGCATTGACTAAAAGAGTTGTTGAATATGCCCACAGCAAAGGCGTTGTTGTTGAAGCAGAGCTTGGAAAGCTGGCAGGTGTTGAAGATGCAGTAAAGGTAAATGCAAAAGATGCCACATATACAGACCCGGACCAGGCAAAGGAATTTGTGGAAAGAACAGGAGTTGACTCTCTTGCCATTGCCATAGGCACAAGCCACGGAGCATACAAGTTTAAAGGCGACCCAAGCCTTGACTTTGAAAGACTTCAAACTATTGAAAAACTTCTTCCGAACTTCCCTTTAGTTCTTCACGGTTCATCATCAGTTCCAAAAGAATTTGTTGATCTTTGCAACAAATACGGCGGTGCAATTCCTGGAGCCGCAGGAGTTCCTGAAGAAATGCTGAAACGAGCTTCGCAGATGGGAGTTTGCAAAATAAACATAGATACTGACTTAAGACTTGCCATGACAGCATGCATAAGACAGGTGCTTGTTGAAAATCCTGCAGAATTTGACCCTAGAAAATACTTAGGACCAGGAAGAGTTGCAATTAAAGACATGGTAGCTCACAAAATGAGAGACGTCCTGGGCTGCAGCGGAAAAAGATAAATATAAACAGCTAAATAAAGAGTTGAGCGTGAGCTCAACTCTTATTTTTGTTCTGCTTTAATAAGTTTTAAATTTCTGAAGTACAATGCAAGGTCCGTTGATACCATCACAAGGTTCAGACCGTAAAGATACACAACAAAGTCAAGATTGTACAATATTTTGTTCAAAATTCCAAATACATATCCCATTATCAATATTGCCAGAAAATATGGGCTTTTTCCTGCCACAGACTTGGACTTGTATGACCTGTAAATTGAAAACGGCCATGCAGCTCCAAAGCATAGGAGCATCAACATTTCAAATATACTCATCTCTTCCTCCTGCGTTTCGTCAATAATAGTATATTACATATTTTTTCGTTGTCAATATCATTTCAGGTATGGATTGTTCATGTATGTTGAAACGTAATTCTTGTCTATGGTCACAACTGCAAAATAACTTTCGTTTTCTTTCTTAACTGCCCTTTCAATTGTTTTAACCAGCTCGGAAGGCTGCATATCGTAATCCACGGGAACCAGCACGTCAAATATTAAATTTGTGTGGGTTTCTCCCTTAACAACCCTGAAATCATGCATTGTAAGCTTTTCGTCGATTGCTCTGACGATTTTACCGGTGCTGCATCTCAGCTTGTTTATTTCAGGATCGTTTGTTATGATGGGGTCCAGATGAATTACAAGGTTTACATCGCATTCCTTTGAAATATCCCTTTCAATGTTATCTATTAGGTCATGTGATTTTAATATATCTTCCTTTGCATCAACTTCTGCATGCACTGTTGCAAAATATCTGTTAGGGCCGTAATTGTGAACCACCAGGTCATGTATGTTAAGGATTCCTTCATAGGATAGTATTTTTTTCTCAAGCATGCTTATAAGCTCAACATCAGGCATTTCTCCAAGAAGAGGATTCAATATGTCCTTTAAGATACCAAATCCTGAATACAAGATGAACAAAGCAACTATAATTCCCATGTACCCGTCTATTTCGAAACCTGTAACCATTGATATCAATGCAGATGCAAGAACTGCCGATGTGGCAAAGACGTCATTTCTCGAATCCATGGATGCTGCCTTTATTGTTGTGGAATTTATTTTCACTCCAACATTAAAATAAAATCTGCTGAGCCAAAGTTTCCCTGCTACTGAAATGAAAAGAACAATAATCATGGCAAAGGAATATATTGTTTTTTCAGGATTGAGCACTTTATTGAAAGACGACTTTAAAAGTTCTATGCCAACCAGAAGAATTACAATACCTAAAACAAGCCCAGTAAGATACTCTATCCTGGCGTGCCCGAAAGGGTGATCCTTGTCTGCAGGTTTGCCGGATATTTTAAATCCTATGAGTGAAATTACATTTGATCCTGCATCTGACAGGTTGTTCACTCCGTCTGCCATTACAGAAATGCTGTTGAAAATTGTTCCTACAACAATTTTACTAAGACTTAAAAACACATTGACGGCAATTCCAACTATGCTGCTTACAGTTCCATATGTCTGCCTAACGCCTGAGTCCTTAACATTGTAATAATCTT
>NZ_JAJUJR010000376.1 GCF_029265225.1 Sedimentibacter sp. | reverse complement strand
TGAGGTATTTCAAGCACAAACTGCCGAGTACATTTTAAAAGACATACTGGTACAATGTAGAAAGTTCCAAACTAAATTTATATTTTCAGCCCATTACCTTAGCCAGATTGAGACAATCAAAGAAGCATTGAAGGCATCCGGAAGCAGCTACATGCTGATGCAGGGTACCGATAAGAAGAACTTTGAAGAATTAAAAGAAGACCTGGCGCCGTTTGAGCTGCAGGACCTTCTGAACCTGAAGAGGTACCACAGTATGAATTTAATTAAAACATCAAATGGCTATGCTAAGTTTATATCAGAATTACCAAAACCAATTTAGTTATAGGTTGCCTTTTAATCTGTGCGTGAAGTCTCCTGGGTGTGAAAACAAAAGAACCCATTTTCCTCTGTACTGAGACATGGTTATGATGCCGTCAGTTGTTATGGCCGTGAAATCAGGAGCAATTCTTCCTATGGTCAGACACTGCTGTGTTCTCTCCACAACAGGATTTATTGTATTTAAATTATTATTTGGAGCATTCACATTAGTTTTGGATATCATAATAACCTCCTAAAGCATTTGGTATTATAATATGTGGAATCTTTGAATAGTGTTAATAAAAGATAAGACTGTGAAATTAAGATATTAAGGATTAATATTAAATAAAGCAACCGGCGAAAAATCGCCGGCTGCTTATGTGCCTATTACTTTTTGATAATGTGGAAGTTAACACCCCAAATAGGTCCGAATTGGGATGGTTTGTTATTAACAATTTTCTTATTTTCCATTCTCGTATTCTCTTTTTTGGAAAGAATATTTAAATTTGAATTTGGTTTATCATTAAAGTCACTGGATAAACCTGAAAAGCCATCCATTCTCAATCTTGCTACGCTAAAATTATCTATCTTCGTATTGGGAGCGTCACCCATGTTCAATCTGTCCAAAAGAACCAACCCTCTCTTCGAAGTAATAAGCATTATTATAATAACCTGTTGGGTAAATATTATTCAAGAAATTTAAAAAAATTGATATATTGTAATTGATGTAGAAAGGTTGTATAATTTAATGGATTTCAAAATAAGCCAGTGACCATACGGAGGTATTATGAAAAAAATAATTGCTGTCCTTCTTGTTATAATAATAGCAGCAGGAGCTTACATGTTTTTTAACAATTACGTACAGGAAAATTTAAAAGCTGTTGACATTTACGATGAAAATAAAATATCCGTGGAAATTCCTTCAGGAAGCACAACAGTAGATATAGCAGAAATACTGCTTGAGAATAATCTAATAAGAAATACAAAAGTTTTCAAATATTATGCTGAAAAATCAGGAGCAGACTCAAAACTTAAGGCAGGTACATATGTCTTGTCAAAAAGCATGGATGCTGACGAGCTTCTTGAAAGTTTAATAAACGGAGGAGCTTCGGGAAACACTTTAAACATAACAATAATTGAAGGACTCACCCTTGAGGAAGCAGCTTTATCAATTGCAGAGCAGACAGGGCTTGACTACGACAAAATTGTTGCCTTGATGAAAGACGGTCAATATTTTAAGGAAGATTTTACTTTTTTAAAGGATAATCCGGATATTACAAATTTGCAGGGATTTCTTATGCCTGACACATACAATATATACAAAAGCGCAAGCGAAGAGGATGTTGTAAGAACTCTTCTTGAGCAGTTTGACGGATTTTATTCTGATGAAATAAAACCAAGACTACAAAATGCAAAGCTTGATTTCGAAGACACCATGATTCTTGCAAGCATTGTTGAAAAGGAAGCGTTGCTTGATGAAGAACGTGACGAAGTTGCGGCAGTTTTTTTAAACAGGCTTGATATCAACATGAAACTTCAGTCCTGTGCAACTGTAAACTACGCCCATGGTGAATGGAAGGAAAGACTTACCTACGACGATATAGCAATTGATTCACCTTACAACACATATGTTGTGGAAGGACTTCCTCCGACAGCAATAAACTCTCCTGGAAAATCATCAATCAAAGCAGTGCTTGAACCGGCGGATGTTGATTATTTGTTCTTTGTTGCTAAGGGAGACGGTTCACATTACTTTTCAAAAAGTTACGACCAGCACATTGAAGCTGCAAACGAGTATTTAAACTAAGGATGAAAAATGGACAATATAAACAGAGAATATATAGACACATATATACAAAGCCTCATACAGGATGAAAATGAAAAATTAGAAAAATTCAGGCTGCAATGCGTGGAAAGAAGCCTTCCCATAATTCACAAGGAAGTGGGACAGTACATAAGGCTTGTGATAAATCAGCTGCATGCCAAAAGTATAATAGAAGTCGGAACAAATGTAGGCTATTCTTCAATATTCATGAGCATCTTCATGAACAATGAATGAAAAGTTGTAACATTGGAAAGAATCGAAAAATTTTACGAATTAGCTTTAAAAAACATACAAATCTTTGGTCTTGAAAAAAACATAGAGGTTCATTTCGGGGAC
>NZ_JAJUJR010000161.1 GCF_029265225.1 Sedimentibacter sp. | reverse complement strand
GCTGTGGTTTTCTCTCAGGTATTTGCGGTTTTTGTAAACTCCTACTGTCAGGAATGGTACTATTATAATTGCAATTCCAAGATATCCCATGTATCCGTAGCCGTATTTAATGATCTTGTCCAAACCTACCATGGAAATGCTCATTGAAAGAGTCATTATGAAGGCTGATACAATGATTCTTCGCACTATGACTTTTTTAACTGCAGCCAATGCCTTCATCTTCTCAAATTTTTCAACAAATCCATAAATTGTAGTTACACCTGTGGAAATAAAGCACAGGAACAATGAGATGTTGTATGCCCAGAACACGTATGGTTTTCCAAGCTGTTTTGTTATATACAGTGATGGAAGGGTTGCTTCGCCTGCTGCCTTATATTCTGCATACCATCCTAAAAGCATAACAACTGACAACACCAATGCAACGGAATTTATAGCAAAGGCAATCAGCATTGAGCGTGATACTTCTTTCTTTGTCTTCAATGACTTGCCGCATGAAATCATGGTAGGAATAACTACAGATTGAAAACCTGCATAAGTAAATGCCTTTAAAATTCCCTTGAATATACTGCTGCTGCTTTCTCGGGCTGCAAATATTGTGCCTACCTCAGGCATTTTTGCATTGATTCCCATAATGAATATTACAGCACATGATGCCAATATTCCTATGGACATAACTGTTGATGCTTTGGAAACCATGCTTGCTCCAAAAATTGTCAGAGTCAGCAATATTGCTCCGATTGAAAGGACAGCATATGCGTAGGGGATGTTGTATGTCTTGTTAATCAGCGTAGCAGCTCCTGCAACTACTGCTCCTACTGCACATAAAACCATGATGTAAAAATAAACATCAAATAAAACTGACAGCTTGTCGAAAGGGTGATAAAGAGTTTGGAAAAGTTCCTTGTAGCTTCCAAGACCTCTGGAATTGTACATGATCATACATTCTCTGATAGTCAGTGTTAACAATGCCATGGCCAGGATTGCCATAAAAGGTGCAGTCCATCCGTACTGAACGTAATATTGTGTTGCCTGATTGCCTGTTGCAAAGCCTCCGCCTGCATGAGAGCCGAACAGCACGCACGCTACTGCAAAGGCTCCGGTAAATTTCATGTTTTTTGTTGCTGATTGTTGTTTTTCCATTTTCTAATACCTCTCCAGATTTGTTTTTTTAATACACGATGCCGGATACGCCTGAAAAAGGTATAAAAAAATCTTCCTCTCTCAGGGAATTATCCCTAAGAGACGGAAGATATAATCTTTCGCGGTACCACTCTTATTCATTTCATACGAAATGCCCTCTAGATACGGATTATTTCTAATCGATATCCTGCCATTTTAACGACTGGCTGCCCGTATCTGCCTACTAATCATATAAGTTTCGGCAAATCCGCTCCAAGGCTAGTTCGGCATATCGTCTGATGTTGTTTCTCACCAACCAACAACTCTCTGAAATCACTGATGATGCTTAATACTCCTTATCACTGCGTTTATATTGCTCATTAAATTGTGTATTGTCCGTGAGTATATCATCAGAATTTTAGTTTGTCAATCAGTTTTTTGAAAATTTTTAAAATTTCTTAAAATATAAGTATACGTTAAATGTAATAATTTTTCATTTATGCATAAAAATGCAGAATGTATTATTATTCGCATTGAAAAATTAATAATTTCTTAGTGTTTAAAATCATTATAATATTTGTATTAAAATATAAGGGCGTGGTAGTATTTCGTAACAATAAATTTTCTGCAGTAATTATAACGAGGGTTTGTACATAAAATGTATTATAAATAATTATTGCAGAGGTGGGTTTCTTGAAAAATATTAAAAGAATTGTTGCTGCATTATTGACAATGCTGCTTGTTGTAATTATGAGTTTTAACATTGAAGACATAAGTGATGCTGTTCCGGCGGCGGCAAAGCCCTCAGTAAGGCTGCCGGTGCTCATGTACCACAAAGTTTTGAAAAATAGAAAAAGTCTTGGAAAGTATACCATTCTGCCAAGTGAACTGGAGGCGGATTTGATTTACATGAAGGAACAGGGATACACAACGGTAACCGTGGAGGATTTGGTTGCCTACGTGTACAATGATGTAAGTCTTCCGGAAAAGCCAATAATGCTTACTTTTGATGACGGTTTTAGAAGCTACTATACGTATGTGCTGCCGCTTTTGGAGAAATATGAAAGCAAGGCGGTCATGTCCATAATTGGAGAATATGTTGACAAAAGTTCGGAGGACATAAACCTGAATCCGTATCTGAACTGGTCTCAGGTTGAAGAACTATCGGCATCTCCTTATGTGGAAATTCAAAACCACTCATATGCAATGCACAAATTGAATGAACGTGTGGGGTGCACCATATTGGACGGAGAATCATATGACCATTATAAGAAGGTGATTGTGAATGATGTGGGATACCTGCAGCTTTTAATCAGCGGCAAGACAGGATACACCCCAAGCGCATTCACATATCCTTTTGGTGCCATGTGCAAGGAATGCAAAGGAATTCTAAAGGAAATGGGATTCTTAGCTTCATTGTCAAGCACTTCCGGCGTGAATATTCTCACAGGAGATGAGGATGATTTGTATGAGCTTAAAAGAATTAACCGACCGTCTGGAATAAACCATGACGAATTTTTCAAAATGCTCGAAGAAGTGGACTAAAAGTTAAAAGCAAATGCCATTATAGCATAAGATATTTATGGTGAATTTATAAATACTATAAAAACGGAAATGCCCGTTATTCTTAATATAGAATGACGGGCACTTCTCCTTTTTGAAACTTCTTGCATGTGCCTATAGCACTGCAATGAAGGCAGTTTCTTGAAAGCTTGTCGGCTCGGTAAAGCAAATCCCCAAGAACGGACGTACTTTTTATGTTGCGGTGGGATTCGATTGCTGCTAATATCTCCTGAATTTCCGATTCGCGGAATTCGCAGTCACGGAGTATTTCCTCTGCAAGGTCTTTGCTTGCAAGAGCATGGTCCATGCCGCTTTCGTATTCCATCCATCTTCCGATGTCATGCAGAAGTCCCATGGCGTACAAAATTTCCTTATCAAAATTTAATTTTTCTTCCAGGGAGATTATGTATGCAATTCTTGAAACATCCAGAAAATGCTCAATGTCGTGGTGGCAGTAGATTCTGTCGCCTTCAGCTTCTTTGTTTTTTTTCAGATATTTTATATATTCTTCATTTTTAAGTATTTGATTTATTCTTTTCATACATCAAGCCTGCTTATTTCTTCACCCTTAAAATTTTCCATCATACTTTTAAGACTTTTGCCGTCAATCAGCAAGTCCGGCGCTATTTCAAAAAGAGGATACATTACAAATGCCCTTTCCTTCATCCTTGGATGCGGTATTGTAAGGGTTTCTGTATTGATTTTTACATTTTCGTACAGGAGTATGTCAACATCAATTATTCTCGGGCCATTTATAATTGTTTTTACCCTTTTCATTTCATGTTCGATGCTTTGTGTGAAAACAAGAAGATCTTCCGGAGGCAAGTCGGTTGTTCCTTCAACAACAATGTTCATAAACCACGGCTGATCCTTGTACCCCACAGGTTCTGTCTCATAAAACGAAGACACCTTAACGACGCTAACTTTTTCTGAAAGGAGTATTACAGCATGCTCAAGGTTTCCTTTTTTATCTCCAAGGTTGGTTCCCAGGCTCAAATAAATTTTGCTCATGACCGTTCCCTTTCCATTTCAACTCCAAAATAATCAAAAATTCCCGCAACAGGGGCTTCAGGCTTTTTAATCCTTACAGTAATTTTTTGAATATCCTGAAATGAACTTAAAACTTCGCCGCAGATTTTTTCTGCTAAGGCTTCAAGAAGGTTGAACTTTTCTTCTGTAACTATTTTTTTGATGGTATTGTAAACTTCAGCATAACTTACGGAAAAATTTAAATCATCTGTTTCGCCTGCTTTTTTAAGGGGCAGGTAGAGATATGCATCCACAAAAAATTTCTGGCCGATGGTTTTTTCCTGTTCCAGTACGCCGTGATAGCCGTAAAAGCCCATATTTTCCATTATGATTTTATCCATTTATTTTCTCCTGATTATTGCATCGGCTACCTTAGCAGCATGCACATTAGCCAGCACGTTGTGCACCCTCACAATGTCCATTCCCTGGGCGATTCCTAATGCTGTGGTTGCAGCTGTACCAATATCCCTGTCCTTCGGCGGAACATCGAGCACTTTGGCAATGATGCTTTTTCTTGATGTGCCTATGAGAACAGGATAGCCAAGATCTTTAAGCTCGCCAAGACGACTCATAATTTCAAAGTTATGCTCAACAGTCTTTCCGAATCCTCCAAGACCCGGGTCCAGAATTATCATATCATCTTTTACACCGGCTGCCTTTGCTATTTTTACAGATTCCATGAGAAATTTTTTGACTGCTTCCACAACATCACAGTCATATTCATTTCCAACGTGGTTGTGCATAAGGATTACAGGAGTCTGATATTTTGCAGCAACATCAGCAAGCCTTCTGTCCTCCTGAAAACCCCAAATGTCATTGATTATGTGAACGCCGTTTTTGATTGCTTCCTCAGCAACTTCCGCTCTTATGGTGTCCAATGACATTATGGCGTTTGTTTCTTCTCTGAGCCTTTTGATTACAGGGATAACCCTTCTTAATTCTTCTTCGGCACTTATTCTTGTGTGGCCAGGCCTGGAGGATTCTCCACCGATGTCAATGATGTCTGCGCCGTCCCTAAGCATTTCCTTGGCATGTTCAACTGCAATGTCCACGGATGAATAATCGCCTCCGTCTGAAAATGAGTCGGGTGTGACATTCAATATTCCCATTATCAATGTTCTTTCGCCAAATTCAAGCTCACGTCCCAGAAATTTCATTATCCTTTTTTGAGGAACAATTTTTATATCCTTCTTATCCATCTTTACCTCTTATTTATTAATCATTGACATAACTTCTGCCCTGGATTTTGGATCTGTTCTGAACAGACCTCTCACTGCCGATGTCATTGTTTTTGAACCAGGTTTTTTTACACCTCTCATTGTCATGCACATGTGTTCAGCTTCAATTACAACTATGACGCCGTAGGGATCAAGTTTTTCCATGATTGTATCAGCAACCGTTGATGTGATTCTTTCCTGAAGCTGAGGCCTTTTAGCGACAGTTTCCACAACCCTTGCAAGTTTGCTTAATCCTGTAAGCCTTCCGTTTTTAGGAAGATATGCTACATGAGCCTTTCCGAAGAATGGTACCAGGTGATGCTCGCAAACGGAATAAAAAGGTATGTCCTTTACCAGAACGAGCTCCTCGTACTTTTCTTCCTGGAAGTATATCTCCAGATGCTTTGCAGGGTTATCGTGAAGACCTGCAAATATTTCTTCATACATTTTTGCCATTCTTCTTGGTGTATCCTTAAGACCTTCTCTGTCAGGATCTTCGCCAACTGCAAAAAGAATTTCCCTGACAGCTTTTTCTATTCTTTCCTTATCCATAATATTCTCCTTGTATGAAATAAAATGATTTGTATGTATAATAATTATGCTTTTTATAGTTTGTCAAATTGGATGTATTATATC
>NZ_JAJUJR010000069.1 GCF_029265225.1 Sedimentibacter sp. | reverse complement strand
TATTCCTATACGCTGCCTTTGGCCGCCGGAAAATTCATGGGGAAAACGGCTTGCAAATTCAGGAAGAAGGCCGACATCCAGAAGTGCCTGCTCTACTATTTTCTTCCTGTTTTCTTCAGAACCGTAGTTTTTAAGGTTGTACAAACCTTCTGAAACAATGTAGTCAACCTTTGCCCTTTCATTTAAGGATGCCATAGGGTCCTGGAATATCATCTGAATTTTTTTTGTAAGTGCCCTGTCTGTATCGGAGTCTATCTTACCGCTTATTTTTTTGCCGCTGTAAATTATTTCTCCCCCGGCTGCAGGATTTATTCTTATTATGGCCCTTCCTATGGTTGTTTTTCCGGAACCGGATTCTCCAACTAATCCGAAGGTTTCTCCTTTATAAATATTGAAGCTTACATCGTTGACAGCAACAAACTTTTTATTTTTGCCCCCGAATTCAACTTTTAAATTTTTGACTTCCAGCAATGTTTCCTTATTCATTTAAGGCACCCCACTTTTCTCGCATTTTTTGAATCATCAACGGAGGTTCAACCCTTGGTGCTCTTGGGTCCAAAAGCCAGGTGCGAGCCTTGTGAGTAGGGCTTACTTCAAAATAAGGAGGCCTTTGTTCAAAGTCTATTTTTAATGCCCTGGGGTTTCTGGGAGCAAATGCATCTCCTACAATTTCCTTGAATAGATTCGGAGGTGTTCCTTTTATTGAATACAATGGTTCTCCCTTTATGCCAAGCTGCGGAAGTGATGACAAAAGTGCCCATGTGTATGGATGCTTTGGATCAAAAAACACTTCTTCAGCTGTTCCGAGCTCCACTATGTCTCCTGCATACATGACTGCTATTCGGTCTGCCACGTTTGCAACAACACCCAGGTCGTGGGTGATATAAATTATTGTAAGGTCATATTTCTGCTGAAGATTCTTCAAAAGCTGCAGAATCTGAGCCTGTATTGTAACATCAAGAGCTGTTGTAGGCTCGTCACAGATTAAGATGTTCGGATTGCATGCCACTGCTATGGCTATGACTACTCTTTGCCTCATCCCTCCTGAAAATTCGTGGGGATACTGTCTGTATCTTTTTTCAGGGTCTGAAATTCCCACATCATTCAAAATTTCTATGGCTAATTTTTTCGCAGCTTCTCCCTTTAAATTCTGATGGAGCTCAATGGATTCCTGAACCTGTTTGCCTACGGTTTTCAAAGGATTGAGGCTTGTCATGGGATCCTGAAAGACCATGGCAATTTCCTTGCCTCTGATTTTTATCCAATCCTCTTCTGTCTTGTACTTTGCCATATCCTGACCCTTGTAAATTATTTTTCCATCTTCTATTCTTCCGTTGGCATCTAAAAGGCCCATGAATGATTTTGTGAACACTGACTTGCCTGAACCTGATTCTCCAACTATGGCAAGGCTTTCTCCCTTATGAAGGTCAAGAGAAGCTCCTCTTATGGCAGTAAGCTCCTGGCCTCTTAAATTGAATTTTATTACAACATTCTCTGCTGATAGTATTACTTCGCCGTTTAATAGTTCTTCAATTGATTTCTGTGCCATACGCCCTCCTACACATGATTTCTTGGGTCAGCAGAATCTGCAAACACATTCCCGATTACATAAAATGATACTGTTACAAGTGATATTATGGCAGCAGGGAAAAACAGCTGATACCTTGAACTTGGAACCATCATCAAAGCTCTTCCTTCATTGATAAGGTTTCCCAGTGAAGGAATATCAAGAGGAAGTCCCATTCCTATATAAGAAAGGAACACTTCATTGCCGATGGCTGCAGGTATGGCCAGTGCCATTCTGAGCATTATAACAGAAACAAGGTACGGAAGAAGATTTTTGGTTATTATTCTTTTTGTAGGTGTACCAAGACACCTTGATGCCAGGTTGTATTCCCTGTCTCTTATGATTATTATGAGATTTCGTACAAATCTTGCCATCTGCAGCCATCCGGTCATGCACATTGCAAAAATGATTGTGGGAATACTCGGCTTCATAATATACGTTAAAATTATTAAAACAACCGTTGTAGGTATGTTGTCCCAGACGTTGTAGATTTCAGTTATTACAGCATCCAGTTTTCTCACGTAACCCCAGAGTGCCCCTATTGTAATGCCTACTATTGCTTCAAACAATCCAACGGCAAAACCTATGAAAATTGATGTCCTTGTTCCGCTCCATACCCTGGACCACAAATCCTGCCCTATGGAATTTGAACCAAACCAGAACTCGTCTCCCGGCGGAACATTGCGATATTGCAATCCTGTGGCAGGATCTATATAAATCTGAGTAGGGCTTTTTTGATCCGGAAGATACGGCTGCACCAGGGTGAACATAACTATGACTGCAACAATTATTAAAAATGCCACTGCTGTCTTGTTTTTCATGAACACCTGCAGAGTTGATCTCCAAAAAGAATAATTTGAATATCCCGTGAGTTCAGATTTAGATTCATCATATTCAGCAAATTCAAACATTGAAGGATCTATGTTGTCTGCCAGTTTTTTTATTGTCTTGCTGCTCATTATCTTGATCCTCCTTCACCGCTTAATTTAATTCTTGGGTCGAATGATGCCATGAGTATGTCTCCAAGCATCAAACCTATTATTCCGATTGATGAGTACAAAAGTGAAAGAGCCTGTACCAAAGTGTTGTCCTGTCTCTGGATTGCCGTAACCAGCAATCCTCCTGTACCCGGAATTGAAAACAATGATTCAACATAAATGGAGCCGGCCACTGTGTAAAGTATGGATGCCGGAAGATATTGAGCCATTGGAACAAATGCGTTTCTCATTACATGTCTTACCATTATTTCCTTGTTTCTTAGACCTTTTGCCCTTGCCAGTCTTACATAATCTTTATTTAATTCATCAACCATGTATCTTCGTATCCACATTGCATAATATGCTATATTTACAAGTGATAAACACATTACAGGAAGTATCCAGCTTTTTGGGTCATTTTTATCGAACAACAGCGGAAGTTTAAACCACTCCGTGAAAAACACCTGTATGAGAAGATAATATATTACGGCAGGAACGGCATTTGCTCCCACAACATAGCCTGTCCCCAGTTTATCCCAAAACTTCCCCTTAAACCTTGCCATAAGAATACCAAGACTCAATCCAAGCACCAGTGAAACAATAAGTGATGCCAAACCAAATTTCAGGGAAATCATGAGTTTTTCACCCAATATGTCTGAAATTTGAGCCTTGGGCCTGTAGGTTATGGACTGACCAAAATCGCCTTTCAGCACATCTGTATAAAAGTCTTTCAGCTGTATGTACCATGGATCTAAAAGCCCGAGATTTTCAAGCTTAGCCATTTTTTGTGCTTCATCAAGCTTGTCATAGTTAGAACCGAAGTATCCTTCAACAGGCATTAAGCGCATCAGCAAAAACACAACTGTTACAACAATTACCAATGTAACAAATGATCTAAACAGCCTGCTTATATAATATTTCATGCGTTGATTCTCCTTCTGCATTTTATAGTATTGCTGAAAATAAATTAGGGGCTATAGTAGCCCCAAATTTATTACAGTTATTTTGCTGCATCCTTTATAGCTGCATCACGTGCTGCCTGCCATTCTGTTTGAGCTGCGTTGAATTCTTCTGTATTTAATGGTTTAGCCAAAAGTTTTTGTCCTTTCCATCTGTTAGATGAAATTCCAAATGCAGAGTAAGGAGTTTCAAAAGGATGAACCTGTGATGCAACGTAGCCATCACCGCCGCTTACGTTGTAAGGAATTACAAATGCATTGTCTACAAGCATTGCTTCAGCATTTGCAAAAAGTTCATAACGTTTTGTCAAATCAGTATATTCTGTCTTTGCTTCATTTACCAAAGCTTCATATGCATCGTAAAGATTCTTTCCATCAGCAGTAACTTCTGTTGTAAACTCTGGGAAGTTGTAATTTCCATCTCTTCTGAACGGGTCTGTATATGTCTGTGGATCAGCATAGTCAGGACCCCAGTTGCATTTCATTATTGCATAGTTTCCTGCACGTCTTGTTCCGTCAAGGAATCCTGTAGGCGCATGAGGAAGCAGTGTTATTTCAATGAAATCTGAGCCAAGCAATGTTTCAAGCTGTTGTTTAACAACCTGAGCTTCATTAGCCCATGAAGTTGAGTTTGTGTTGTAAGGCATCAATACCTTAATAGGGAATGTAGCACCTGCTGCAGTCAATTCTTCCTTAGCCTTGTCTCTAAAGCTTACAGCTTCCTGTTCGTTGAAAAATTCTTTTGCTGTAACTGCTGCCAGATTTCCTGTCTGAGTAAAGTCCAAACCATTTTGTGATGCAAAGTTTGGAGGTGTTATAGTGTTTATTATTCTGTATTCTGGATTGTATGGATCTTCAGTCTTCATGGAAGCAATTCTGTTGAATCCTGCCATTACAGCTTTTCTGAAATTGGAGTTGTTAACTGCCAGTTTCCAGTTTTCAGGTTCATATTCGGCATCAAATGAAGGTTTGAAGTTGAATGCGTAGAAATATGTGTAAGTTCCCAATCTGCTCGGTCTTACCTGATCTTTAAGAACAGGGTCATTCATCCATTCATCAAGGCTTGCAGGAGGAATTATAACATCAGATATTTCTCCTCTTTTGTACATTTCACCTGCCAATGCAGTTGCTTCCTTGTTGTATTTGTAGTTAAGTTC
Source organism: Sedimentibacter sp. (assembly GCF_029265225.1). GTDB lineage: Bacteria > Bacillota > Clostridia > Tissierellales > Sedimentibacteraceae > Sedimentibacter. Next base: position 4,942 of record NZ_JAJUJR010000069.1, on the reverse strand, counting down.
TGTTATGAATATATTTGCAGCATCCCAGTATGTAGGGTTCTTTGTAAGAATTCTCTGCATCTGAGGTTCGAATTCTGACAATAAATATGCTCCGTTGTAAAGAAGAGCAGAGTTTGATGTTCCGAACATATCTGCCATTTCATCAAGGAATGGACCATATGCAGGGAAGAAGCAAACATATGTAAGCATTGATTCAAAATATGGTATTGGTTCTTTCAAAGTATAAACCAATGTATAATCATCTTCTGCCTTAACTCCTACTTCGGCAAAATCTGTAATTTCTCCGTTAAAATATGCTTCAGCGTTTTTAATTACACTGTAGAAAATATTTGCTGTTTCTGATTCATTAGCAGGATTTAAAAGATACTGAGCAGCACTTACAAAGTCATTTGCTGTTGTTTCAGCAACTTCATTTCCTTCGTAGTCAACCCATTTTACGCCTTTTCTCAAATGGAATGTCCATGTGAGACCATCATCTGATGATTCCCATGACTCAGCCAATGCAGGCTGAATTATTCCATACATGTCGTAGTCGACCAATGTGTCAACTAAGTTTGCTGCCAGTGCAAAATCCACATTTGTTGCAGTAGTCAGATAGTTTATGGAAGTTACTTCTTCGGCATAAACAGTCTTGTAAATTTGTTCCTCTGCATATTTTCCGCCTTCTGTAATGTCCTCTGCAGGCTGTTCAGACGGTGCAGGTTCCTTAGCAGGCTCTGTTGTTGTGCCGCTGGAACAAGCTGTCAGTATCATTGCCAATACCAACAATAAAGATAATATTTTTTTCATTTTTCCCTCCTCAAAATTATAAATAAATTGGCTTCAGCCAATATTATTAGCATACGTTTTCACAAGGAAATAAAAATGGTGCACCTGAGAGGAATCGAACCCCCGGCACATGCCTTAGGAGGGCACTGCTCTATCCTACTGAGCTACAGATGCACATTTATTAACCTATTACTGAATATTACACTAATTTTCGATTTTTGTCAATACGGTTATTGGCAGTTTTGTCATTTGAATATTCATAATTATGCTTTTCGCACTTTTATTTATAAATTTCGAGAATTAATTTTCATGGATTAAATTTTGAAATTGCAACGTACGACATTTTTTCACATTTTTCTCAAAAATGTATTGCAGAAATATTTATGCAAACGTTATTTTTATTTTATTGAATTTTCATCATGATGCTGAATATGCCTGTATGCCTGACAAACTCAGCATCATGAATTTGTATTCTAATTGAACAAGGAGCTGAAGAACCTGAAGATTCTTACAAATATATTTGCCTTTTCAATATTTTCATTTACAGTTGCATCAACTTGTCCAACTTCTTCGTCATTTACAAGTATGCTTATGGTTCCAACCTTGTCACCCTTTGCTAAGGGAGCCTTCACTTCCTGGTTGTAGGTTATTTTTGTTCTTACCGTATCTTCCTTGTTAACAAGTTTTGAGTAGTCCTGGGCTGGATATATTTCAACTTTTCCTGATTTTGAATTTGAAATATAAACCCGGTCCATGGACTGTGAAGCATCAGCCAATTTTTCCATGGTGAAGTTATTTTTGCCGTAATCAAGAAGTATCTTTGTTTTTTCAAGCCTTTCTTCGGCAGTCTCACTGCCCATTAAAATTGCTATAAGCCTGTAGTCCTGTCCGTTTCCAGTTACCGGCATTGTTGAAACAAGGCACAAGCCTGCTTTGTCCGTGTAACCGGTCTTAAGACCGTCAGCTCCCTCAACAACTCCAAGTATTGGATTTGTTGCTGTCTTGCTGAAGTTTCTTTCAGCTACAACGAGTTCAGGCTGCTTTGTAACTTCAAGCATTTCCGGATAATTTGAAAGGATGTGTCTTACCAGCTTGTAAATATCCGAAACTGACATGTGATTCTGACCTGTTTCATTGTCATCAATTGGCAGCCCATGAGGATTTACGAAGCTTGCAGACAAGAGTCCAAGCTCTGAGGCCTTGGAATTCATCATGCTTACAAAATTGTCCTCTGTTTTTCCAACATGCTCTGCAATTGCAGTGGCACAGTCATTGCCTGACACTATTAGCATTCCTTTAACAAGAAGGCTCAGCTTTACTGTTTCACCGGACAATACTCCGAAATTGCTTCCTTCTGTGGCAGCAGCATGTCCGCTTATTACAACATCGTCATCAAGAGAAATTTCCCCTTTGTTTACTGCATCCATCATGACAAGATATGTCATGATTTTTGTCACACTGGCCATTGCCAGCTGTTCATTTATATTGTATTCATATAATACTTCACCAGTTTCCAAATCACCCAGCAACGCACCCTTTATATTATCACTAATGTTAATTTCGCCAAATGCAATTGTATTTGTGAACATAATAATAACAAGGCAAAGCGAAAGCAGCTTACTGATTTTTTTCATTTGTTTCCTCCAATCTGTAATAAATTAATTATATAATAGATGAGGAAGAAATGCATTATTAAATTTGAAAAAGTTGCTGTCAATTATTTACTGCCCTTTTAATTTATTAATTAAACATTATTTCCACGGAAATACACAATAAATTAATTTTATCCCGGCAAATAACAACCTATCCAGTTTTCAATATCACGGTACACCATCTCTCTGTCTGTTTCGTTCAATATTTCATGCCTGTCATCTTCATATATTTTTATGTCCAGGTTTTTCATGCCCAGGTTTTTAAATTCCTCATAAACCTTTTTTACATCCTTACCGAAATTTCCTACAGGATCTTTTTTTCCGGACAGGAATATCACAGGAAGGTCCCTGTCCATGCTGTCAAGGTTTTTCTTGATGTACAGCTGTTCCATTCCTTTGAACATGTTGTAATAAGCATTCAAAGTGAAAACAAAATCTATTTTTTTATCTTTTATATATTCGTCCACCTTATTTTCATCCTTGCTGAGCCAGTCAGCCCTTGTCCTGGCAGGTTCAAAAGCCCTATTGTTGTTTCCGATGGCAAGTTTGTCCACAAATGTGCTTCTATGCCTCCACCCTTTGAACAGGGCTATTATTCTTGTAATGATTATTCCAGACTTCAAAAGAGCATAGGGTTGTTTTCCGGTCCCCATGATTATGGCTCCGTCAAGCTCTCCATTGTAAATTGTAATATACTGCCTAAGAAGAAATGAACCCATGCTGTGTCCAAGAAAAAAACAAGGTACATCTTTGTTTTCATTTTTTAATATCTGGTTTAAACTATGCATGTCTTCTATTACTTTTTCATTTCCGTTGTCGTGGCAGAAATACCCTCTGTTTTCTTCATTATGCAGTGAATATCCATGCCCCAGATGGTCATTGCCTGCAACCAGTATTCCCTTCTCAGCAAGATAACTTGCAAATTCATGGTACCTGTCCATGTGTTCAAGCATTCCATGAGAAATCTGAAGAATCCCCTTTATTTCTCCCTCCGGAATCCACTTTAAACCATGAATTTTTGTCAATTTGTCTGAAGAATCATAATAAAACTTTTCTTTTTTAACCATGTCTGCCTGCCTTAATCATTATTTATATTAATAATATTGTCTTTCATTAAAATAGTCAATATTGTGAACATTGTCATTGAAATAATTATAATAATAATATAGAATGAATATACAAATATTGGAACCCGAAAGGAGTGTTGCATTATGTTATTGGTAATTTATGAAATAAACAGCAATCCGGAGGTATATAAATACTAAGATATGCCTCCTACTTAAAATTACAGGAGGATTTAATTGAACAAAATTGATATGAAAAACTACGGCCTCAATGAGAGGTTTATAAATGAAGCAGGATTATATGAAGGTCTTGTTGTGGGAAGGATAATTTCCCAGTTCAAGGACCTGTACAAGACTGTCACTGAAGACGGCGAAGTAATGGCACAGGTTTCAGGCAAGTTCAGGTACAACGCAGCAGGTATTTCGGATTTTCCTGCAGTTGGCGACTTTGTCATGCTGGACAAGAAAGACATGGAAGGAAATTCAATAATACACCATGTGCTCACCAGAAAAAGCGCGTTCATACGAAAAGCTTCCGGAACAGCCAACGATGAGCAGATTGTTGCAGCCAACATCGATATAGTCTTCATTTGCATGTCGTTGAACAATGATTTCAATCTGAGAAGGCTTGAACGATACATTGGAATAGGCTGGGACAGCGGAGCCGTTCCTGTTGTTGTTCTTACGAAAGCCGATTTATGCAAAAACCTTGATGAAAGGCTTTCTGAACTTGATGGCGTATGTCTGGGGCTTGATGTCATTGTAACTACCAGCATGAGCGAAGACGGATATTTGTCCGTTACAAAATATATTGAAAATGGAAAGACTGTTGCTTTTATTGGTTCATCAGGCGTTGGAAAAACAACATTGATCAACAAGTTATTGGGAGACGATGTATATGAAACCAAAGGCCTTCGCAATGACGACAAAGGAAGACACACCACTACAAGAAGAGAACTGGTAATGGTTCCAGGCAGAGGCGTTGTGATTGATACTCCGGGTATGAGAGAACTTGGTATTGAAAGCGCAGATCTTGAAAAGACTTTTTCCGACATCGATGCATTGTCCCAGGACTGCAGGTTCAGGGACTGCACTCACACAAATGAACCAGGATGTGCCGTTAAAAATGCAATTGAAAATGGAAGTTTGTCTGAAGAAAGGCTTTTAAGTTATCTGAAACTAAAAAAAGAAGCCGGATACGGAGGGCTGAATTCAAGACAAATTGAAACAAAGAAAATCAATGAAATGTTTAAAAGCGTAGGCGGCATGAAAAACGCCCGCAAAATCATAAAAGAAAAAAACAAAAATAAATAGTTGTCAACATGTTTGAAAAAAATCACAGGTGTTGTCAACAATCTGCTGAGTTATGAACAAGGAAAGAAAAATCTTTCCTTGTTTTTAATGTTTATAAAGCTCTTTAAGCTTTTTGATTTCCTCCCCATGACCCTCCAGCTCATT
>NZ_JAJUJR010000422.1 GCF_029265225.1 Sedimentibacter sp. | reverse complement strand
TCTTGTTCCATTTTTGCCTGTTCCTGTTGTTGCCAAAAATGAAAATGAGTATTTCTTTGATTATGACAGACCTCTTTCCATTGGAAAAGTAAAATCACTGTACGGAAACTTTGGCATACTGGTTAGAGCATACACATACATCATGAGCATGGGTCCTGAGGGACTAAAATCAATTTCAGAAAATGCAGTCTTAAATGCAAACTACATTGCAAATAAGCTGAAGGACAAATATTTTCTTCCTGTTGACAGGGAATGCATGCATGAGTGCGTGCTTTCAGGAGACTGGCAGAAAAAGAAAAACGGAGTGTCAACTCTTGACATTGCCAAGAGGCTTTTGGATTTCGGATTCCATCCTCCGACAATATATTTCCCTCTCATAGTTTCAGAAGCAATGTTGATTGAACCCACAGAAAGCGAGTCAAGGGAAACGCTGGATGAATTCATAGCAGTTATGAGGCAGATTGCTGACGAGGCAGAAAATGATCCGGAAATGGTTAAGACTGCACCTCACACAACAATCATATCAAGACTTGATGAAGCAACTGCAGCAAGAAAACCCATACTTCGCTACACAAAATAAAGCATTCAAACAGGCTCTCAAGCCTGTTCAGACTATTGACGAACTACGACGCTGTCATCCTGAACGATAGTGAAGGATCTCATCTTTTGAAAACATGAGATTCTTCGAGCAAGCTCTCAGAATGACAACGTCGAAAGTTTCTTTGTCATAACCTGAACAGGTTCTTAAGCCTGTTTTTAATTGATGACTAAAATAAAAGTATGCAAACGAAATCATAAGTGTTTTTAGTTTGATTACACTAATAGTTACAATTATTAATTGACACAGTCAATTTTTTTTGATAATCTATATGAAAAATATAAAGGTCGCTTCAAAAAACAAATAAAGAGGAGTAAAAAATGATATTAATAGTTGATTTTGGTGCACAGTACAGTCAGCTTATAGCCAGAAGGGTTAGAGAAGCCAATGTGTATTGCGAAATAGTGCCATACACATATACAATCGATAAAATAAAAGAAAAAAATCCGCAGGGAATCATATTATCCGGCGGACCAGCGAGTGTTTATGAAGACATGGCTCCTACAGTTGACAAGGAAATATTTGAACTTGGAGTTCCGGTGCTTGGAATTTGCTATGGCGGACAGCTTATAGCACAAAAATTCGGCGGCAAGGTAAAAAGAGCCGATTCAAGAGAATATGGCCGCGTTAAACTAGAAGTTAACTCAGAAGACAAGCTTTTCGGCAACATTGAGCAAAATTCCCTGGCATGGATGAGCCATACTGATTATATTGAAAAATCTCCTGAAGGTTTTGAAATAACTGCCAAAACAGATACCTGCCCTGTATGTGCCATGAGAAACACAGAAAAGAACATCTATGCTGTTCAGTTCCATCCTGAAGTTGAGCACACTGAAAAGGGAAGAGAAATAATCAACAACTTCCTGTTCAATGTATGCAACATGACAAAAGACTGGACCATGGGAAATTTCTGTGAAGAATCAATTGCTAAAATAAAAGAAATGGTTGGAGACAAAAAAGCACTGTGTGCAATGTCAGGAGGAGTTGACTCTTCCGTAGCAGCAGTTATGGTTCACAAGGCTATCGGCTCAAACCTGATTTGCGTGTTTGTAGACCACGGCCTCTTGAGAAAAGATGAAGGCGACCAGGTTGAACAGGTATTCAAGGAAAAGTTCAATATGAATTTAATAAGAGTTAACGCAGGAGAAAGATTCCTGGGAAAACTTGCCGGCGTTACTGATCCTGAAACAAAACGTAAAATAATCGGAAATGAATTCATCCGCGTATTTGAAGAAGAAAAACAAAAATTAAAAGAAGAGTTCGGACATATAGATTATCTGGTACAGGGAACAATTTACCCTGACGTTGTTGAAAGCGGAACTGCAACAGCTCAGGTTATAAAAAGCCACCACAACGTTGGAGGACTTCCTGAAGATGTTG
>NZ_JAJUJR010000415.1 GCF_029265225.1 Sedimentibacter sp. | reverse complement strand
CATACCTGGGGAAGCTTGATTATTCATATTCATTTAAAAATACGTTTGGAAATTTCAATGTTTATGAAGAAGCAAAAAAAGCAGATCAGTTTAACCAGGAGACGAATTCTCTGGAAAGCCGCTTCAGAATAAACATGTCACTGACCGGAAGCTATGGACTCAATCAAATTGCCCTGCGAAAAAAATATTACGCAAATGAAATAATTCCCGGCAAATGCTTCAAACCTATAACGTACAGCAAACAAGTCTACATTAAAAAAGAAATTACATATAAGAAGATAAATAATTTTTGGGAGGATTTTGAGGCGGTTGAAAAATAAAAAAAATTGTTTCTGATTGCGGACAACTAAATTATGAGGATAATATATAATTATGGAAATATATAATAAAATCATATATAATATTTAACATGTAATTATAGATGGAATTTGGGATAACTCGTATCACTGAAAAACTATACATATATTCACTGTCATTCTGAGAGCTTGCTCGAAGAATCTCATGTTTTCAGTGGCTGGACAACTACCTCCCATGGATATGGGATACTGGTATCCACTAACGGCAAATATCCCATTAATAAAGAGATTATTACAAATACTAGATTGCGGAGGTTAGAGGTTAGTATGAAAAAAGTTGTGTTAGGTAAAACAGGATATGAAGTAACTGAAATTTGTTTTGGATGTCTGCCATTTGGGCCTCTTCAGAAAAATCTTTCTGTTGAAGATGCTGCAGATATTCTGTCCTACGGACTTGACTTAGGGATTAATTTTATAGATACTGCCCAGATGTACAGGACTTACGACCATATAAAGCTTGCTTTAGAAAAGAGAGCGGACAAACCTATAATTGCAACAAAGTCTGCAGCAGCAACATATGAAGACATGGACGCAGCAGTAAAGGAAGCATTGGAAGGAATGGGAATAGACCATATTGATATTTTCCATCTTCATTCAGCAAAAATGGGGACAGACCTTTTTGATGTGAGAAAAGGAGCTCTTGAATGTCTGAAGGATTACAAGGATAAGGGAATAGTTAAAAACATAGGAGTGTCAACACACAATGTTGAGCTGGTTGCTTTATGCGCAGAGCGCGATGACATAGACGTAGTATTCCCTCTCATCAACAAGGTAGGCAGAGGAATAATAAATGGCAGCGTTGAAGACATGAAAAATGCAATTTCAAAATGCGAACAAAAAGGCAAGGGCATTTACCTCATGAAGGCATTGGGAGGCGGAACACTCATTGACGATTATGACGAAAGCATGAAATTTGCCAGAAACTTAAGCGACAATTATTCAATAGCAATAGGAATGGTAAGCAGAGAAGAAGTGCTTTACAATGTGAATTATTTCAACGGACAGCACGACCTTGAAGGAATAATCAAAATGAAAAACAAAAAAATGGTCAATGTGGTTAAGGCTGTATGCCTTGCATGTGGAACATGCATCGAAAACTGCCACAGCGAAGCCATAAGCATGCAGGACGGCAAGGCGTTCATAGACCAGGACAAGTGCATTCAGTGCGGATATTGCATTGCTTCATGCCCTCATTTTGCCATAAGGATGATATAATATGTTTTTTATGGCGGGAGTTTATCCTCAACGAAAGGAACTCAATTACAACAAGACAATATTGTGCAGCTGCTGCAATAAATACGGGCGATATGAAGCATTCATGGAAAGCAGCGTGCTGAGTTTGTTTTTCATACCGGTTTTCAAATTCAGCAAAAAAATATATGTAAGAACAACATGCTGCAACAGTATTTACCTGGTGACAAACAAGGAAAAAGCAGCGCTACTTGAACATGGACAAGGAGACGACATATACTTAGGCGATGAAGACATGCAGCCGGTAAGCCTGGGACACTGCGGCTCAAACATCTGTCCAAGTTGCGGATTTGAATCTGAACAGGGCTACAAGTTTTGCCCCAACTGCGGAGCACCGCTGAAATAATACACTAATGTTCTAGACTATTGAAAAACATAATTTTCCACAAATTGTAGGGGCGGATCTTGTATCAATCTTGTATCCGCCCGCGGGAGGACACGAGGTCCTCCCCTACAGATTGAATTGTCCTCATTAATTTGACACCGTAAGGT
>NZ_JAJUJR010000061.1 GCF_029265225.1 Sedimentibacter sp. | reverse complement strand
TATTATTCCTTTCATGCATATTGATTGCTCCTATAGCAGGAGTTGTGCCTTCAGCTGCAACTTCTCCGGTTCTTATAATAGTTGGTGTCATGATGATGTCGTCATTCACAAAAATAAACTGGGAAGACCTTGAAGAAGCAATCCCTGCATTCTTTGCTTCAGTGTTCATGGGCTTTTCATACAGCATTTCATACGGAATAGCCGCAGGCTTCATTTTCTACTGTCTGATTAAACTGTTTAAAGGTCAAATAAAAGAAGTTCACCCGATTTTAATAGTTTCCACATTGTTGTTCATAGCAAACTTTGTGGTTCTTGCAATCATAAGTTAAATGAGTTATACAGCCTCTTTTGGGAGGCTTAGGTTGATGACAAAGTAGCTTTCAACGTTGTCATTCTGAGGGCTCAGCCCGAAGAATCTCAGGTTTTCAATAAAGATGGGATCCTTCACTATCGTTCAGGATGACAGCGTCAGGGTTTGTCAATAATCTGTGCCTCCTTTGGGAGGCTTTTTTTATTTCACGGCTAAATCAGACTATCAACTAGACATATTCAGTAAATTTGACATTAATTGCATCAGTCTTGCATTTTTAAAAAAGCCTTTCCTGATGATTTTTGCATAACAGCTTGCATTTTCTGAACGTTTTGGTTTATAAGTTGCATTTTCGTACAAGCAAAATGCTTTTTTTAAAACTTTTTTATATTTTTTTGCATTTTTATATTTACAAGTTGCATTTTTGATGTTATAATGAATTATCAAATCAAATCTGGGAGGTTTTAATATGGGTATACAAGTGAAAGACATAAGAGATGTCGTTGCAAAAATCAATTTCAGAAAATGCGGTACAATTACATGCATATACAACGTTGACAGCAAATGCATACAAAAGGAATGCGAATTGCACGAAAGAGGACTTAAGCAGGAAGAAGACTAAAGTGAAACGGATTAATAATATGAAATCAAAAGAATAAAAAGCGGAAATATCATGTTGATAATTCCGCTTTTATATTTTACCAATTTTATACTGCTATTTCTTCCGTCTGTATGATGTTTAAATATCTGAATGCTTCTATTGCATCCCAGAAGAAACAATCTTCCCCTATGGTTTCTGTAAATCCTGACTGATCAAACATTTCCTTTACATTTTCCTGAACACCGCAAAACAGCATTTTCGTTCCTATTTTGGATATTTTATTTACAACTTCCTTGAATTCAATGATGGCAGATTCATCTATGCTCGTTACGGCTCTCATGGATATTATCATGTTTTCTGCATCTATTGAATGTTCCACAAGCTGTTCAAGCTTTTCTCTTGTAATGAAGAACAAAGGCCCTGTCAGGTAAACAATTATTGTATCGGAACAATCTTCGGCAACATCGTGTCCCTTGATTCTTTTCAGGTCAACCTTGCTCACATCAATTTTCAAGTCGCTGTTTTTCATGACAAAGGTCATGATTCCCAGGAGTACTCCTATTAATATGGCAATTGTAAGGTCAAACATTACAGTTGCAACCATTGTAATTGCAAATTCCAAGATTGCATTTCCAAACTTCTTGTCAAATATGTATCTGATTTCATTCCATTCGTTCATGCGCCATGCAGTTACCATCAGAACTCCGGCAAGAGCAGCCATTGGAATTCTAGAAATGAATTTCCCCAGGAAAAGCATTGATAAAAGGAGTCCTGCTGACTGAACCAATGAAACCATCCTTGTTTGTCCCCCTGATTTAAGTCCCACGCTTGTCCTTGCAAGAACCGCCGATGCAGGTATTCCTCCGAAAAACGGAATAATCATGTTCCCAAGACCCTGGGCTATGAGCTCCCTGTCGGCCTTTAATGGCTCATTTTTTATTTTTCCAGCTGAAGCACCGCAAAGCAAACTTTCTATCATACACAGTATTGCAACGCTAAGAGCCGGACTTAAAAGCTTCAGCATCATTCCCAAAGACAAACTTCCCAGGGAAAGTCTGTTTTCAAGAAAAATGGTGCTTGGAATTTCTCCAACGAGCTTTACAGGAAAATCAATAATCCAGTTTAACGCCAGCGCTATGATCAGTCCTGCCAGAGATGAAGGAACTTTAGCATTCCACTTTTTAGGCCAGAATATCATGATTGCCATCACAAGTACTCCTATGAGCACTGCATATATATTTGGTGAAAATCCAAGTTCTCCGTATGAAAGAATTTTTTCAATGTTGTCAGCTCCCACTGAAGTTGTACCAAAAAAATTGTCAATCTGTCCAAGAGCAATTATGACTGCAATACCAGATGTAAATCCTGTTATAACAGGTGCTGGAATGAAAGATACAAGTTTGCCGAAATGGAATATTGCAGCCAGCAAAAGCAAAATGCCGGCCAGGAAACCTGTGATGAAAATTCCTTCAGACCCGAAGCTTGCATACACAGAAGCCAATATGGCAATCATTGTTCCCGTAGGTCCTGACACCTGGTATGATGCTCCTGCAAGTCCACCCATTACGATTCCTGCAAGTATTGCTGAAATAATGCCGGAAGGTGCCCCTGCGCCTGAGCTTACGCCGAATGCAAGAGCCAATGGAAGAGCCACAGCAGTTACTGTTAGTCCTGCCATAACATCCTGTGATAATTTCTTGTTGTTGTAGTCTTTGAATTCAAGTTTTAAATCTTGAAAATACTGTTTTAACATTTTTCTCTCCATAATAATTGTATTTCTAAATATGATACCAAATGAATATTATCACTTTCGATTGGTAAGTGCAACAAAAAAACCGTGGAGTTTTCAATGTATTTTATGAAAACATTTCCACGGTTTTTTAATAAAGTTTCATTTATTTGTTTATTGTGACTTCAATTCCTGAAATTACTACGGACTTGATGTTGTCTACATCAACAGGCTTTTGAAAAATCATGTTGAGTGTTGATGTGAGCGGATTCGTGCTTGTTCCCCAGCTTGACATTTCAATAGCTGTTCCGTCTTTCATTACAACACTTACAGCACCGTTAAAATTGTGTCCCCTGCTTTTTAAATTGTCAATTATGTCGTTGTTAAGCTTTACAGTCAATGAAATCGGTGAAATTTTTAATTCACGTACCAGGTAGCTCTTTCCTTCTATCTCAACTTTCTTGTTCACATTGAATGTCCTGGTGGCATTTTTGTAGTCTGCCTTGAACGTCACTTCCCAATTGCCCATAATTGTGTCATTTTTGTTAAGTGTGTTGTACACGAAATCATAATTTTCAAGTTCTTCCATGTTCTTTATGTCAAATATGAAGTAGTCGTATTGTTTGTCTTTGTATTCCTCAGAAATGGAATAAACGCTGTACTTCCTGTCATCAGCATCATTTTTGTTTTCAAAATACAAATCCCCAAGACTAGAGTTTCCAAAATCTTCTCTTAAAATTCTTATGCACAAGTTTCCTTCTGCAAAGCCCAGGTTGTCAACAATCATGCCCGTTTTGTCCCCTGTGTTGTCTTCCTGATAAATGTCAGCATTATTGTACGGAAGAATTTCTTCAGGAATAATGTCGTTGACATATTCTGCCTTTTCCTTTTCTTCTTCCGGAGCCTGAGGGTCTATGGGTATGAACATAGATTCCCTGTTCTTGTTTTCGACAAGAACCTGATTTTGATAATCTTCGTTTTCTTTTAGAAAGTTGTAAGCATCAAAATAAGTTTCAGGATCTTCAATGGTGTATTCAGTCAAATTACTTGCCTTCAAGGTGAGCTTCCTTCCGGCAGTCTTCCTTTCAGTGTTTCCAACAAGCATGAATGTGGCTTTGTTGTCCCCAGGATCTTCGTCTTCAGCCATATACCAGGTGTATCCGCCTGAGCCTCCGAAGTCAAGGCTTAAATTTTCAAATTCAACGTTTCCTTTTTCCGCAAAGTTTTCGCCGTTTTCCTTTATAACTTCAAATATGATGTAAAAAGAATTTTCATCCCCCACCATATTTGCAACATTAAATGTTACACCGTTTGAAGTTGAACTTTTATCAATCACAGTACCCATGTCATTAACATACTTTATGTTTTCGCCGAAAAGCCTGTAATATATTTCCGACATACCTCCCTGGGCAAATACTACAGCAAATGAAAGAAGTAAAATAAAGGAAGCAGCCAAAGGAATTATGAATTTCTTTTTTGTGGACTTTTTTAAATTTATTTTTGATAAAGTCAATTTTTTTATTCTTTCAAGTTCAATTTCCGTGATATTTTCTTCATGAATATTTATATCTTCACTCTGCAGAGAAAAATCATCAAAAATTTCATCTGTTTTTTTCATTTCTATGTCCTTTCTTATATTATAATTCCATTTTCAAGAAGAGCAGCCCTGAGATTTTCTTTTCCTCTGTACAGCTTATTTTCAACCATTTTTGCATTTAATCCCAAAGTATCTGCAATATCCTTTATGTTTTCATACAAGTAGTAACGCCTTATGAATATGTCCTTGTCAGGCTGAGGAAGACTGTAAATTGTTTCTTTTATGATTTTTTTGTTTATACCGGCTGACACCTCGTCATCCATGTCAAAATCCAGTTCCAGTCCGCTTTCCTCCAGGGGGATAATTTCCGTATGGTTCATTTTGCGTTTAAACTTGTTTATGCATACAAACCGTGCTATTGAAATTATATAATTTTTAAGAATTCCCTTGTCCTTGTTGTAATTGTCTATGGATTTCCAAAGTTCAACGAACACGTCAGATACACACTCCTCAATATCCTGCTGGTTTTCATAGCCAATGATTCTCACTGCTATGGTTTTTACCAGGCCTCCGTACTGATCTATGGCACAGGACAGTCCCCTGGAGGGATTTTTCTTAAGAAGATTTATTAAATTATCGTCATTCATTTTACCCTCCATTAATTCTCTCATATATATATTCACAGTTTAAACAGTTTTCACTCACTATTATAGCAAAAAAGTTTATTATTACAAATGAACAGTTTTCTGCAATAAAAAAACGGCTCACTTTTAAATGAACCGTTAAATATTCGATATACTTTTTGCACCAATTGTAGGGGCGGACCTTGTGTCCGCCCGCTGTTATTAATTCAATAATGTATTTCGGAAGGGCAATACCCCTCCACTACATAATTGAGATAATTTTATGATTAATCTGGTTTTTTATCTTAATATAATAAACCGCCTTTATAAATTACAATATTATTTTGTCTCTTGTTATGTCGCTGATATTTTTGCATCCTGACATAATCATTACATCTCTTAATTCAGCACCGATTTTTTCAGTGTAAAGTTCCACGCCTTCTTTACCGCCGCCAAAGGCTGCAATTACGTATGGTCTTCCTATAAGCACTCCGTCGGCTCCAAGAGCTATTGCCTTGAAAACATCAGCTCCTGAACGAATTCCGCCGTCAACGAATATTTTCAGCCTGTCGCCAACTGCTTCTTTTATTTCCGGAAGCATGGCACATGTTGCAGGTGCATCCTGAAGTACTCTTCCTCCGTGGGATGATACCACTATTCCGTATGCTCCGGCTTCAAGAGCCTTTAATGCTCCTTCTTTTGTCATTACTCCTTTTACTATGAAAGGAACCTTTGTAGCAGAAACAAGCTCTGAAAGTTCTTCAACGCTTTTTGCAGATACAGGTTTTCCCGCAAGTGCAAGGTTTATAAGACCTGCAGAGTCAATATCCATTGCAAATGCCATAGCTCCTGCTTCTTCAAGCAATTTTATTTTTTCAAGGGCCTTATCGTTTTTCCATGGCTTGATTGTCGGAACTGCTTCCCCGTCAGCTGCTTTAATGTATGGAAGGCTGTCAAGAAACAGGCTGTCATTGGCTCCGTCTCCTGTAAAAGCCGCGCCGCCTGCTGCAATTGTTCCGTTTACAACGGCATCAACATATTCAGCTTCTGTTATTGCTCCGTTGTAGTTCAGATTCATTCCGCCGATAGGTGCTGCGAAAAACGGATATTTGAAGTTTCTGCCGAACAAAGAAACAGAAGTGTCCTGGCCTTCATTTTTATAAATAGTGTCAAGCTTTATTTTAACTGACTCCAGAAATTCAATACAGACTTTAAAAGCATTTCCGTTTCCTTTTCCGCCTGTGCCCGGTATTTCTCCTTTGCACACAACTCCGTTGCACTCCTTGCAAACCCTGCAGTTGGGCGCCATTTTCTTTCTTGCGTTTTCCAATACTTCCTGATAAGTCATGATGATCTCCCTTTACATTAATTTTTACTGTACCTAATATTACATTTTATTAGCATTTGTAAAAAATATCAACTGTTATTTTGCTTTCAGATGTTCAAGCCTTTCAACAACTTTTTCCATCATTGACTCATACTTAGCCATTTTTTCTTTTTCTTCATTTACTACGCTTTCAGGTGCTTTGCTCATGAATTTTTCATTGTTAAGTTTTCCTGTAACCCTGTCAAGTTCACCCTGAAGCCTTGATTTTTCTTTTTCAAGTCTTTCTATTTCCTTATCAAAGTCGATAAGGTCTGCAAGAGGAAGATAAATTTCAGTTCCTTCCATAACGCTTGAAGCGGTGTCTTCGCCTATTTGAGTTTTGTCATGAACTATTTTTATTTCAGTGATGTTTGCAAGAGTTGCAAAATACTGAGAACCTGTCTGAATAAATTCAACTGCTTCTTCCTTTGATGGAACAAATATGGCTCTTGCCTTTCTTGAAGGAGCAACGTTCATTTCAGCTCTTGTATTACGGATGCTTCTTACTGCTTCCATTATGAATTCCATGTTTGCTTCAGCTTTTTCAAAGTTTTGTTCTTCAGAAGCTTTTGGCCAGTCAGATCTTATGAGCCTTGAAGAAGTTTCAGGCAGGAATGACCAGATTTCTTCAGTTATGAAAGGCATGAAAGGATGTAAAAGCTTCAGCATGTCTTTTAAAACTTTTATGAGAACAAACCTTGCTGTGTCCTTGTCAGTTCCTTCTTCTCCGTAAAGTCTCGGCTTAACTATTTCAATGTACCAGTCGCAGTATTCATTCCAGATGAAGTCATAAACTCTCTGAGCAGCAAGTCCCAGTTCGAATTTGTCAAGGTTGTCTGTAACTTCCTTCGCTGCCTTGTTCATTCTGGAAATAATCCACTTGTCTTCTGTCTTGTAGTTTTGTCTTGCAGTTTCTTCATCTATTAGATCACCGTCAATGTTCATGAGAACAAATCTTGATGCGTTCCAAAGCTTATTTGCAAAATTACGGCTTGATTCCAGTCTGTCATTGTTAAAGCGTGTATCATTTCCAGGTGAAATTCCTGTCATGAGCATGAATCTCAAGGCATCTGCACCGAACTGGTCAACAACTTCCAATGGGTCGATGCCGTTTCCAAGAGACTTGCTCATTTTTCTTCCTTCGGCATCTCTTACAAGACCATGAATAAATACATTTTTAAAAGGCGATTCTCCTGTCATTTCAAGGGCTGAAAATACCATACGAACAACCCAGAAGAATATTATGTCATAACCTGTTACAAGTACATCTGTTGGATAGAAATATTTGAAATCTTCTGTCTGGTTTGGCCAGCCCAATGTTGAGAACGGCCACAAGCCTGATGAAAACCATGTGTCAAGAACGTCTTCATCCTGCTTAATGTTTGTGCTTCCGCATTTTGAACATTTGTGAGGAGCATCCTTTTGAACCATTATTTCTCCGCATTCCTGGCAGTAGTATGCAGGAATTCTGTGTCCCCACCACAATTGTCTTGAAATACACCAGTCTCTGATATTCTCAAGCCAGTGAGTGTATATTTTTGTAAAACGTTCAGGAACAAATTCAACTTCCTTGTTGTCCCCTGCCTTGAGAGCCGGTTCAGCAAGAGGTTTCATCTTAACAAACCACTGGTCAGAAACTCTTGGCTCAACTATGTTGTGGCATCTGTAGCATGTTCCTACGTTGTGGTCGGTGTTTTCTGTTTTTACCATGAATCCATTTTCTTCAAGTTCCTTTACAAATTCCTTTCTGCATGCGAAACGGTCCATTCCCTTGTATTTTCCGGCTTCTTCATTCATTGTGCCGTCTTCGTTCATGCAATTGATTTGTTCAAGATTGTGTCTGAGTCCGATTTCAAAGTCATTAGGGTCATGGCATGGAGTTATTTTAAGCGCTCCGGTTCCCTTTTCCATGTCTGGGTATTCATCGCCTATTATTGGAATTTCTCTTCCAACAAGAGGAACTATAACCTTTTTGCCTATGAGGTGTTTGTATCTTTCATCATCAGGATGAGCTGCTATTGCAACGTCTCCGAATATTGTTTCAGGTCTTGTTGTTGCTACAACAAAGTATTCGTCAGGATTTTCAACATATGGATATTTTACGTAATAGTATTTTCCAGGTATGTCTTCATGTTCAACCTCTGCATCTGACAAGGTTGTATGGCAGTCAGGACACCAGTTGATTATTCTGTTTCCTCTGTATATGAGTCCCTTTTCATAAAGCTTGATGAAAAATTCAACTACAGCCTCGTTGCAGCCTTCATCCATGGTGAATCTTTCTCTTGACCAGTCGCATGAATTTCCAAGCTTCTTAACCTGCTGAACAATTCTTCCGCCGTATTCTTCTTTCCATTTCCATGCACGTTTTAAGAATTCTTCTCTTCCTATTTCTTCTTTGGATTTTCCTTCATCTTTTTTAAGTCTTTCAACAACCTTTACTTCAGTTGCTATGCTTGCATGGTCAGATCCCGGAAGCCATAATGCTTCGTAGCCCTGCATTCTTTTCCATCTTGTTAAAACGTCCTGCAAAGTCATGTCCAGTGCATGGCCCATATGAAGCTGTCCAGTTATGTTTGGAGGCGGCATCACAATTGTAAATGGTTTTTTGTCCTTGTTAACTTTTGCTCTGAAGCAGTTTTCTTCCATCCAAATATCATAAATCTTATCTTCGAATTCCTTTGGATTGTACTTGCTTGGTATGTTCGTTGTCATATTTTAGTTCCTTTCCTTATATTAATATTAGTTTTTTTCTTGTGCTGGTTATTGTTGCGGCTGTGCGACCAATCGTCTGGCATATCGCTGTCTTATTTATCAATAATTCTTTCAATACTGCTTGATTGTATCAACACAGCGCAGTTTCGTTCACCAAATCATTTGCTCCCTACAGTCGAATAAATTGGGTAAATCATACGGAACTCATTGCGTCTTACCTACCGCTATTTTTTCTTCGCTCCGGTCGAAAAAATAGGGTTCGCAGTCTCGCAACACAAATTTGTTTGCTCCTTCGTCGCACATATTTGGTGCTCGTTGCGGCTGACTTACCATCAATTTGAACTTCGCTAACGCTCGTACAAATTGGGTCAAGTCATGCAGGGCATACAAAAAGCGGGTGTTCTTATCCTAAAAGGACGAGAAAACCCGCGGTACCACCTAATTTCCATTTCTGGCTCTTAATTTTATAACGGCAACCCGTTTAATCTTACTGCTGTTTCAGATTAAATGCTCCAAAGCTACCTTCAGTTCACATGTACTTATGAAATCTTTCAACCCATGGATTTCACTCTCTGCAAAGTTTATGAACCTAATCCTCTTCTTCATAGCAAAATATTTAATTACTTACCATAATATTAAAAATATGTTCTTTTGTCAATAACTATTTGAGCTTTTTGTATGCGTAAATTCATTTTTTCCGGCCAATCTTCAATTGACAAAAATGTTTAATTATAATATACTCTACTCAACTAAACATCTTTCGATATTGGTGCGCGCAAGCGATAATAGGGAATTAGGTTAAAATCCTAAACAGTCCTGCTGCCGTGATGAGAGAGCGATTTTTATGCACATGCAACCACTGGATTTTTCTGGGAAGGTAAAAAATTGCTATGACCTCTGAGTCGGAAAACCTGCCAGTATTATTTGCGTAAATACCGCAAATGCTATGCTTTCCAGGAAGAAAAGCGATAGCACATTAATTGGATATTCACTCCAGCTGGTTGTGGTAATTTACGTTTCGTTTATTCGGAACGTTTTTTTATTGCAAAGGTGTTTAAAATAAACCGGAGGATTATTATTATGAAAAAAAAATTAATTACAATGGCGGCAATGCTCTTGATTGCTGCATCAATCACTGGATGTTCCAAGTATCTTGCTCCTGAAAAACCAGTTCAGGAATCAGCAGATAAAACAGAACAGGAAACACCAAAAGAAGAAACTGACAACACACAAAAACTGCCCACAACTGACAGGGCAGGTAATGAAATAACAATTCCTGAAGAAGTTAACAAAATAATATCCATGTCT
>NZ_JAJUJR010000253.1 GCF_029265225.1 Sedimentibacter sp. | reverse complement strand
TAAATTTGTGCGGGAAGCAATAAATGAAAAAGCAGACATAAGATTTGTATTATTCAGTGAAAGTTCCTTGGATAAAGTTGAAGTAAAGACTGTTGAAGAAGAACTAAAAAAAATAAATGCTGAAATGATTTTCTGCGCAGACAATGTTTTTGATTCGGCAGCAGATACAGTTAACGCTCAGGGAGTTCTAGCAGTAATAAATAAGAAAAACATTGATGATTTGAGAATGCTTAAAGACTTCAAGTTTGCAGTTATGTGCGACCGTATTCAAGACCCGGGCAATCTGGGAACAATCATAAGGACTGCTGATGCATTTGGACCTGCCGTCGTTATAATGAACAAGGGCTGTGTTGACGAGTACAACCCAAAGGTTGTGAGAGCTTCTGCAGGAGCCATATTCAGAGGTAACTTTATTCACGGGGATGATGAAGAAATCATAAACAGTTTGAATGAACAGGGTTTTAAAATTTATTCAACTGTTGTTGAGTCTGACTATACCTTTGACGACATTGAAAAATCAGATAAAATATGCGTTGTAATTGGAAATGAAGGACAGGGAGTTTCCCGGGAAATAACAGATGCTTCCCACAGAAATATTACCATAAAAATGTCCGGAAGAGCAGAATCATTGAATGCTTCTATAGCCGCAGGAATCAGCATTTACGAAATAAGAAAAAAACTGTTGTAAATTAAATCCTTATTTGATATAATCGGATTGTTGAAAGCTTTAAGGGCTTTCATTAATAATTGAATATCAGGCAATGAAAAAGACGTAGGTATAAAATAAAGTTTTTACAGAGAATAATCATCTAGGCTGGGAATGATTTAAAACATTTATACTGAAAATTCGCTTTGGAGCTTGCGGGATGAAACCAAGTAGTCCTGCACGGTCAGACCGTTATATAAATGAGGCTTTTATGAAGAGTTAATCTTTATAAGAGCAAATTAGAGTGGTATCGCGGACTCCGCCTCTTTGTGAGAGGCGGAGTTATTTTGTATAAAAATATAATTATGGAATATGAAAGGAGAATTCATGAAAGAGCAACTTTTGAAATTAAAGACAGAAGCATTGGAACAGCTGAAACAATGCAACGATAATGCCGATATTGAAAAAGTAAGAGTTCAGTACTTGGGTAAAAAAGGAGAGTTGACATTAATATTAAGGTCAATGGGTTCTTTATCCGAAGAAGAAAGACCTGAAATGGGAAAACTCGCAAATGAAGTAAGAGCAATAATAGAGGAAGAAATTCAACAAATCAAGGAAAAGGCATCACACCATGAATCAGCTGCAAAGCTGAAAACAGAAACACTTGATATAACTATGCCGGGAAGGATTCCTGAAATAGGCAGAAGACATCCTCTCATAAAAGTAAAGGAAGAACTTGAAAGCGTGTTTATGCGCATGGGATACGATGTTATAAGCGGGCCAGAAATAGAAACAGTTGCCAACAACTTTGACGACCTTAACGCACCTTATGATCATCCGTCAAGAGACTGGTCAGATACATTCTACATAGCAGATGACTTGATTTTAAGAACACACACTTCACCGATGGAAATAAGAGTAATGAAGGAAGGAAAACTTCCTATAAGAATGGTTTCCACAGGAAGAACATTCCGTTTTGACGATGTGGATGATACACATTCACCAATGTTCCATCAAATGGAATGCCTTGTTGTTGACAAGGGAGTTACAATGGCAAATCTTAAGGATTCCATAGACCAGTTCGTAAAAGAATTGTTCGGCAGCGACATGAAGACACGTTTCAGACCGCACAACTTCCCATTTACAGAACCAAGCGCCGAAGTTGACGTTTCATGCCCAATATGCATGGGCAAGGGATGCCCTTCATGCCATGGAACAGGATGGAGCATGGAACTATTAGGATGCGGAATGACACATCCAAATGTTCTCAGAAACTGCGGAATTGACCCTGAAGTATATTCAGGTTATGCATTTGGAATGGGAATAGACCGTGTTGCAATGGTTAAGTACGGAATTCCAAACATAAGACTTTTGTTTGAAAATGATGTAAGATTCTTAAAACAATTCTAGGAGGTTAAAATGTTAGTACCTATTAAATGGATGAGCCAGTATGTTGACATAAACACTGATGACAAGACATTGGCTGACAAATTGACGCTTACAGGATCACACGTTGATGCTGTTATTGATTATAATAAAGAAGTAATAAATGTTAAAACAGGAAAAATTCTTGAAATAAAACAGCATCCAAATGCTGATAAACTTGTTGTGACTCAAATAGACATAAATGAATCAGAACCTGTGCAGATAATAACAGGAGCCAAAAACATAAGCGAAGGAGACATTGTTCCTGTATCACTTGAAGGAGCTGTGCTTCCTAATGGACTTAAAATAAAGAAAACAAACTTCAGAGGACTTCCTTCATACGGTATGATGGTTTCCTATGAGGAACTTGGATTCGAAGACAAAATAATACCAAAGGAATCAAGGGACGGAATAATAATACTTCCTAAAGACACTCCTCTTGGAAAAGACATCAAGGAAGTGCTGGAGTTAAACGGAAGCGCGCTGGAAGTTGAAGTTACATTCAACAGACCGGATTGCCTGAACATAGTAGGAATGGCAAGAGAAACAGCAGCAACTTTGGGAACGAAGTTTAAATTCCCTGAAATTTCAGTAAAGAACGAACAAGGCGACATAAAAGATTACATGGACAGCGTTGAAATCGAAGATGAAGATCTTTGCAGCCGCTTCTATGCTAAAGTAATCAAGGACATAAAAATAGGACCATCTCCATTATGGATGCAAAGAACATTGATGGATGCAGGAATGAGACCTATCAGCAACATAGTTGACGTAACAAACTACGTAATGCTTGAACTTGGTCAGCCTCTGCATGCATACAACCTTGAAGCATTAGAAGGAAAAAAACTTATTGCAAGAAGAGCAAAAAAAGATGAAAAAATAGTCACCATAGACCAGACTGAAAGAACGTTGAAGGAAAACATGCTTGTAATTGCTGATGCTGAGAAACCTGCCTGCATTGCAGGAGTTATGGGCGGATTTAATTCTGAAATAAGCGACGATACAAAGGTCATGGTTCTTGAAAGTGCAAACTTCAACCCTAAATCCATAAGAGAAACATCGAAGAAACTTGGAATGCGTTCTGAAGCTTCAGCAAGGAATGAAAAGCCTATGGGACACATGATGGTTGAACTTGCCAGCCTTAGAGCCTGCCAGCTCATAGAGATGATTGGAGCAGGAACTGTTGTAGGCGGATATCTTGAAGCAGGCAAAAATGATTATGATGCTCCTGTAGTGACTCTTAGACCATACAGAAGCGAAATGCTTCTTGGAGTTGACATTCCTGTGGAAGATATGCTTAAGTCACTGAACACCCTTGAAATAGAAAGCACATTTGACGGCGAAAAAATAATAAGCAAGATTCCTTATTTCAGAACAGATATTGAACAAGAAGCAGACCTTATTGAAGAAGTCGGAAGACTTTACGGTTTTGAAAACATAGAGTCTAAACCTCTTACAGGAAGCACAAGAGTAGGAAGAAAATCTGAAATCCGTCTTCTTGAAGATGACATGAAGACAATTGCATGCGGCATGGGACTTTATGAAATAACAACATATTCATTCATCAGTCCAAAGACTTATGACAACATATGTACTCCTGATAACAGCCCGCTAAGAAATTATGTTAAAATACTCAATCCTCTGGGAGAAGATTTCAGCTCCATGAGAACAACTTTGATTCCAAACATGATGGAAGTAATTCAAAGAAACTCAAACAGAGGAGTTGATGATGCTAAACTGTTTGAAATCGGAAGCATATTCATTCCGAAATCTCAGCCTGTCACAGAAGAACCTTATGAAAAGCAGAAACTTTGCATAGGAATGTACGGCAATTATGATTTCTACGACCTCAAGGGAATTGTTGAAGGAATATTGTCAAGGTTTGGAATAAAATCGTCAATCAAATCAATAAAAGACAATCCAACATTCCATCCAGGAAGAACTGCTGGC
>NZ_JAJUJR010000166.1 GCF_029265225.1 Sedimentibacter sp. | reverse complement strand
TTGGTTAAGGCAATCATGTGGAACACGGACATAATTTTATCTGTTCCGTGCTGTCAGCACGAATTTTATGATAAGATTGAAAACATAAATTTAGAGCCAATGTTAAAGCACGGCCTGATTAAGGAAAGGGTATCTTCTTTGGTTACGGATTCATTGAGGAGCTTATTTCTGGAAACAAAGGGCTACAAGGTCCAGCTCATGGAGTTCATAGCAATGGAACACACTCCAAAAAACATTTTGATAAGGGCTGTAAAATCAAACAAAGACGCTGAAAATGCCCAAGCGGAATATGAAAAATTCAAAAAATTCTGGAACTTAAACGACTTATTTATAGAAAAATATTTCAATGCAATTAAGAATGAAGAATTAAGAATTAAGAATCAATAGAAGGAATTGTGCCTGGCACAATTCCAACATTACATTTTTCATTCTTCACTCTTAATTCTTAATTAACAAAAGGGGGTATATGGTGGGCGAAAAGGGCTTCAACAAGCATGATAGAGGATTATTTGAATACATATTGGATAACATACCAGATTCTATTACTGTTGTTGACAAGGAAGGAACAGTAATATTTTTTAATTCAACGGCAGAACAGTATTTTGCTGTTGAAAGGAAAGATATTATAGACAAGGACATAAGAGATTTTTTTCCTAATGCCATACTTCCGAGAGTGCTTGAAAGGAAGACATCATTTTACAACATATACAACAGCCCCAGGGAAAACAGCTATGTTGTTTCCAGTGCTGTTCCCCTTTATGACAAGTTGGGAAACCTCATAGGAGGACTTGCAAGAGACAGAGACATCACTGAAATTGTTAAGCTTAGCGATTTATTAAATAAGACGCAGACAAATCTATTGCAGCTTGAAAAGGAATATTCCAAGATGGCTTCCTCAGGTGAAGCTTACTTTTCAAAAATAATAAGCAACAGCTCAAATTTCATTCAGATAATAAATCTTTGCAGAAATATTGCAAAATCTCCCCTCAACATTCTTCTAAAGGGGGAAAGCGGAACAGGAAAAGAGTTGTTTGCAAAGGCAATTCATTATGAAAGCGGCAGAAAGGGAAAATTTATTCCAATAAACTGCAGCGCAATTCCAAGGGAATTGTTTGAAAGCGAAATTTTTGGTTATGAGGCTGGTGCCTTTACCGGAGCAAAAAACGAAGGGAAAATGGGAAAGTTTGAAGAAGCAGAGGGAGGAACACTGTTTCTTGACGAGGTAGCTGACATGCCCCTTGAACTTCAGCCAAAGCTTTTGAGGATTCTTGAAGACGGAGTGGTCACAAGAATAGGCTCCAACAAACAAAAGAAAATCGACGTAAGGATAATTTCTGCAACAAACAAGGATATAAGAGAACTCATTGCACAGGATAAATTCAGAATGGATTTGTACTATAGGCTTGATGTGTTTCAGATAAACATACCGCCTCTGAGGGATCGAAAGGGAGATATCGCACTTCTCGCCAACAAGTTCCTGCAGGAATTCTGCATGGAGCAGGGAATAAGCATTGTTGAAATTCCCGATGAGGTTTTTGACATATTCAACCAGTACAGCTGGGGAGGAAATGTAAGGGAACTCAGAAACGTAATTCAAAGATCAGTAGTGATTGCTTCCCAGAACGGAAAGGATAAAATAGAAAAAGAATTCCTTCCTTACGAGCTTCAGCGAATAAAAGTCGACGAAATAAACAAAATTATAAATATAGATGAAATTGTAAACAGCGATACGGGTCTTGAAGAATATCTTGAAAAAATTGAAAAAAGAATTATACTGAAGACTCTGGAAGAATCTAAGAACAACAAGGCTTTGGCAGCGAAAAGCCTTAAGATTCCAAGAGCCACGCTTTATTACAAAATGGATAAATACGGCATATCAATTGATTAATAAAATTGATAACTAAGAAAGGAAAATATGGATAAAATAAAATTAGCGGCAATCAGTGCCTTCGGTCTGGAGGCAGTTGTAAAAAGAGAACTCAATGACCTGGGCTATGAAAATGTTGTAACAGACAACGGCTGGATGTACTTTGACGCAGAAATAAAAGACATACCAAGGGCAAACATCAATTTAAGGTGCGCAGACAGGGTTATGCTTGTTATGGGACAATTTGAAGCCTTAAGCTTTGAGGAGCTCTTTGATAAAACCTATGAACTACCATGGGAAAAGTGGATTGCAAAAGACGGCAGATTCACTGTCAAGGGAAAATCAGTGAAGTCAAAGCTGTACAGCGTTCCTGACTGCCAGGCACTTGTAAAAAAAGCAGTGTCAAAAAAGCTGTGCGAAGAATATGATGTTGAGTGGATGCCTGAAACAGGAGCTGAATACACAATACTTGTATCAATCCACAAGGATGTTGCAACTGTATCAATTGATACGACAGGAGCAAGGGAAGGTTTGTTCAAGAGAGGATACAGGGAAAAATCAATGGAAGCCCCTCTAAAGGAAACAATGGCAGCAGCATTGGTAAGTTTAAGCTACTGGAAAAAAGACCGCATCCTTTACGATCCCATGTGCGGTTCCGGAACAATTGCAATTGAAGCTGCAATGATTGGAAGAAATATAGCTCCGGGTCTGAACAGAAGCTTTGCTTCTCAAAACTGGCCGGCAGTCAAGGAAGAATACTGGAAAAACGCAAGGGTTGAAGCAAGAAAAAACATAGACCTTGATTCTGAAATTAAAATTTATGCTTCAGACATAAGTGCCAAAGCCATAAAGATTGCACAGGAAAATGCTGCTGAGGCTGGTGTGGACGATTGCATCGAGTTCTTTGTCAAGGATGTAATGCACATTAAAGAACCAATGTGCCCTTATGGCATATTGATTACAAATCCTCCATACGGAGAAAGAATCGGGGATGTTTCTGACATTAAAAAGATACACGAACATCTGGGAAAAGTTTTCGGCACAGACAAGACATGGTCCAGTTACTTTATTACATCGATTGAAAGCTTTGAGAAGGATTTCGGCAGAAAAGCAGACAGAAAAAGGAAGCTTTTTAACGGAGATGTGAGAGTTGATTACTATCAGTATTTCGGAGAAAGACCGGAAAAACAGGAAGATTAAAATTTTTCTATTTGTAAATATTTTATCACAAAATTAGTTGAAATATATTCATTTTTATTGTACACTGTAAATATATGTTTGATTTTTTAAAATATTGTGTTATTATATAATCTACAATATTATAAAGGTGAGGCATATATGATTGAAGAAGTAAGTGCTGGGGGGATTGTTTTTTTCAAAAACAGTATTTTGATGTTAAAGAAATTTAACGGAGACTGGGTACTTCCTAAGGGAAGAGTTGAAGAAAACGAGACGCTTAAGGAAACTGCCTTGCGCGAGGTATTTGAGGAAACCAGGGCAAAAGTTACCACCATTAAATATCTTGGGAAAATCAATTATGAATTCAACAGAACCAGCTACCTGGACAGGGTTCATATAAATAAAGAAGTACACTGGTATTTGATGATGGCACGGAACATGAACTGCACCGCACAGAAAAATGAAGGATTTGTCGAAGCTAAATACCTTCCTTTTGAGAGATCATTGATAATTGCAAGATATGACGATGAAAGAAAAATTATAAAAAAGGCTGTTGAAGATATTAAATTTCATTGCTACAAATAAGGTGATAATATGACTTTTTCTTCTAAAATTAAGGATGAGCTGTCGAGGACAGAAATAAACAGCGACATAGCAGCACAGGCAGAAATATCAGCCTTAGTGAGAACAATGGGTTATATCAGCTTTAAGGGGTTTAACAAAATCGAAGTTGAATTTTCAACAGAAAATGCTGCGGTAGCAAGAAGAATTTTCAAGCTTCTTAAGATTGCGTACGGAATTTCCACCCAGGTAAGCGTGGAAAAAACCAACAGACTTAAAAAACATAATAATTACATCATAAACATTGAAAATAAATTAGCCAGAAAATTTTTGCTGGACACAAGGATTGCTGACAAGGAAGATTTCAACATAATGGCATTTGACTACGGCGTTCCTGAAGAATTAATTAAAAATGACCTGTGCAAAAGAGCTTACATAAAAGGTTCTTTCATGGGATGCGGTTCCATAAGCGACCCTGAAAAATCCTATCATGCTGAGTTTGTCAGCAGCAGGGAAGAACAAAGCAAAGGAATCTGTGTCCTTCTTGAAGGCTACGGCATAGCGGCAAAAACAATTTACAGGAAAAACAACTATGTCACGTACATAAAGGAAAGCGAACAAATTTCAGACCTTCTGGCGCTAATGGGCGCTAACAGGGCAGTGCTTGACTTTGAAAATGTAAGAGCAGTAAAAGAAACACGTAATCAAATCAACAGGGTAATAAACTGTGAAACTGCTAATCTTGATAAGATAGTAGACACATCCATGAGGCAGATTAACAGCATTAAGATATTGAAAAAGCATAAAGCTATTGATAATCTTCCCGACCATTTGCGTGAACTTGCATATTTAAGATTGAAACACAGCAATGCAAGTTTAAAGGAACTTGGAGAAATGCTAAATCCACCCCTTGGAAAATCAGGTGTGAATCATAGATTAAGAAAAATTGAGGAAATTGCTGAAGATTTAATGAAGCATGAGAAAAGAGGTGTAGAAAATGAGATCACAAAAAGTAATATTGAAAAATAAGATAGGACTGCACGCTAGACCGGCAGCTATATTTGTGAAGAAAGCTAGAAATTTTGACAGTGAGATTATTATTAAAAAAGGCATCCAGGAAGCTAATGGAAAAAGCATTATTAGCATAATGGCTTTGGGCGCTATGAAAGGCGACGAACTTATCATCATTACTAAAGGTTCTGATGAAGACAAGTGCATTGCAGAATTGTCAAATTTATTGGAATTCATGGAAGAAGAAGAATAAAGAGTAAAGAGAGGGTGCAAACCTCTCAGTTGATGACAAAGTCAATTAAACATGTAGGGGAGGACCTCGTGTCCTCCCGCGGGCGGATACAAGATCCGCCCCTACAGTTTGCAAAATAGGGTGTGTCAATTAGCTGAAGAGGGTGTAAACCCTCTTATTTATTGTGTATGCCCTAACCCTATTTTTTCGACCGTAGGGAGGAAAAAATAGAGGTAGGTCAACCGCAATGAGCACCAAATTTGTGCGACGTGAGGAGCAAACAAATTTGTGATGCGAAACTGCGCGATAAATACATAATTCATTTGCAAAATCAATAAATCATAGGAGACAATATGGAAAATAAAGTTCTGGCTGTAGTTGACGGCAGAGAAATAAAAGAATCTGATCTTAAAGCCTTAATGGGCAATTTAGGACAAAATGCGGC
>NZ_JAJUJR010000266.1 GCF_029265225.1 Sedimentibacter sp. | reverse complement strand
TATGGTGCCTGCTCCGGCCAAGGCCAATGAAAATGCAGCAGGTGATCCAAGACCTCCCGCTCCCACAATGAGTATTTTGCTTCCGGATAATTTTTTTGCATCATCTGATGTAATAATCTGATTATTTTCATACAATTTTTTTAAATAAAAATCAATTTTTTCATTTTCAGAAGAATTGACTTCCATTGACATTATGTCAAAATAAAGCGGTTTTTTTTGTGCTTCGCCTATGTTAAGGCAAAGCTTTACAGCTTCAATGGAACAAAGGGCTCCTGATACTGAAGCTGCAACGGTGTTTAATTTTTCAGGGAAGTTTCTGTCAGGCTCTTCGTCAAATGATTTATCTGATAATGTTTCTGCAAACAGGTTTAAATCTTCAAGGCATTTAAATGTCTGCAACGTAATCTTCCATTTTTCGTGGAGGGAAATTATTGCAGGAGAAAACTTGAGCTTATTTATGTTTCTTTTCAGTAAATTTAAATTTCCTGAAAAAATGTTTAATACGAATTCTTTGTTTTCCAGGTGCTCAGTGTGTTTACGATTTATAAATTCCTGCTCATCAATGAGTTCTATTATAACTTCATCATTAAAATCACGGATATTATGAAACAACGCATCATAACCATCATTATTTTCAAAACAACAAAACATTCTGACTATTCCAGAGGCTGCAAGGTAAAATATCAAAGGTGATAATAGTTCAGCAGATTCTCCATAGATATAGACTGCAGATTCCAACAGTTTCTTTTGACCCTTGCCGCCTATTTCAGGCATTATAATGTGCCTCATGTATCGGTTGATTTGTTCTTTTGCCAGTATCATATTTACCTCTTTGATTTGTAATCATCAATTGCATTGTGAAGTGCATCGGCTGCTATGTTTGAACAACTTAATTTTTGAAGAGGAAGCCCTCCCAGCTCTTCTGATACAGCTTCATTTGTTATTGTCATGGCCTGGTCAATTGTCTTGCCCTTTGCCATTACAGTAATCATACTGCTGGCAGCTATGGCAGCGCCACAGCCAAAGGCCTTGAATGTAACATCGGTAATAATGTCGTCATGAACTTTTATATAAATTGTTATTTTGTCCCCATCTGCAGGATTGCCTATGTGGCCAATGCCGTCTGCGTCTTTTATCTCACCTGCATTTCTTGGATCTGAAATATGATCTAAAGCTATATCATTATACATAACTGCCTCCTTATCATCCTGCAATATTATATATTTCCTATATGATTGATATAAAATATTATATTACCGGTCTTTTTATAAGTCAAATATAACTGAGCATAGTATAAAAAATATTTAATTTCACAAAATTATGTTGTTGACATAGATAAATTTATATAGTATAATTTGGAAAACATGAATTCATACTAAACATATATGAAATATATAAAAACATAAAAATTAATAAAATAAAAGGAGATTTGATTATGGGGAAAATAAATAAGAGCTTAACAGAATTGATTGGAAAAACACCGCTGCTGGAATTGACCAATTATGAAAAAAAGAAAGATTTAAAGGCAAAAGTAATTGCAAAACTTGAATATTTTAATCCTGCAGGCAGTGTTAAAGACAGAATTGCATTTGCCATGATAACAGACGCTGAAGAAAAAGGACTGTTGAATGAAAATTCAGTCATCATAGAACCTACAAGCGGCAATACAGGCATAGGAATAGCAAGTGTTGCAACTGCCAAAGGATACAGAACAATTCTTACGATGCCTGAAACAATGAGTGTTGAAAGAAGAAATTTGTTGAAAGCTTACGGTGCAGAAGTTGTATTGACTGAAGGTGCCAAAGGCATGAAGGGTGCTATAGCAAAAGCAGAAGAACTTGCAGCTGAAATTCCAAATTCATTTATACCTGCGCAATTTGACAATCCGGCAAATCCTGCTGCTCATTATGCTACTACAGGACCTGAAATCTGGGAAGACACAGATGGAAAAGTTGACATATTCGTAGCAGGAATTGGAACTGGCGGAACTATTTCAGGCGTTGGTAAATTCCTGAAGGAAAAGAATCCTGATGTAAAAGTTATTGGAGTTGAGCCGGCAGCATCACCTATACTTTCAAAGGGAACAGCCGGTCCACACAAAATACAGGGAATAGGAGCAGGTTTCATTCCAAGCGCTTTGAACACAAACATTTATGACGAAATCGTAACAGTTGAAAATGAAGATGCTTTCAATTCCGGAAAAGAAATTGCAAAATCTGAAGGCATCCTGGTAGGCATTTCATCAGGAGCTGCGCTTTGGGCTGCAACAGAAATAGCAAAGAGACCAGAAAATGAAGGAAAAAGTATAGTTGTACTGCTTCCTGATTCAGGCGACAGATATTTTTCAACAGCTTTATTTTCTGAATAACATTGTGCAATATATAATTGTAAGTAGTTTGTAATTAAGAAAAATAATCATTTCATATTAAAAGTATGGAATGATTATTATTTTGTTTTAAATTTAATGAACGTATATGAGAAATTTATCATAATAAATTTTATTTTAGCAGATTTTATGCTAAAATGTTACATATGGGATTTTTTAGCGCTTAAGGAAAGGAAGTGAATACTTTAGTACTTGTGCAATGCACAATCTGAAGATAAAATGAAAATATCTACAAAAGGACGATATGCACTGAGACTCATGCTTGATTTGGCTTTAAACAATACAGGTGAATATATAAAAATAAAAAACATAGCTGAAAGACAGGAAATATCGGAAAAGTATCTTGAACAGATAGTAACAGCTTTTAGCAAATCAGGGTATGTAAAAAGCGTAAGAGGTGCTCAGGGAGGATACAAGCTTGCAAAATCTCCCAAAGATTACACGGTGGGCATGATATTGCGTCTCACAGAAGGGAGTCTGTCTCCTGTTGCATGCGTTGAAGATGAAACAGAATGCTGCAGGACTGATGACTGCGTAACTGTGGAAGTATGGAAAAGATTAAATACTGCCATAAACAATGTAGTGGACAACATTACATTGGCAGATCTGGTTGACTGGCAGATGCAAAAGGTTAATAATAACTTTATTATTTAAATAGGGTTATTCATTACTGGCATCAGCATTCATGCATCACGTTGTTCATGTTTCCGGACATTATTGAATATCTGTTTTAACTGTTTAAAAAATAATATTGTTGGTATAAGTTTATTAATAAACAAATATATAATAATTGAAAGGAGAAATTTTATGGCGTTTTTAGACAAGATAGGAAAGAAAATAGGTGATGTGGCTGGTTCTGCCACTGACATGGCTAAGGATTTTGCAGAAACAACTAAACTTAACTCCGAAATTTCAGCAGAAGAAAAACAAATCAATCAATTATTTCTGGAAATAGGGAAATTCATTTTCGAAAGCGAAAAGGAAAATCCCGACAGTGTTGTGGCAGAATTCATAAGCAAAATAAAGGCATCGCAGCAAACAATAGAGGAATTGAAAAGAAAGATAGAAGAAATAAAGGCAGATAACAACTAAAAACAGCACCCAAGGGTGCTGTTTTATTTTTTTGATTATTTTAATTTTCCCCTGCAAAGAACAGGAATTTCTTCAATTACTTCTCCTGCTGAAATAAATGCAGCAGATTCATAAAGATTGCAGACGGGGCAGATGTGCACAGGAATTATCCTGTACTTGTCTCCTACTGATACATTTTCTCTGAAGATTTTGTCGTATATGATGGCATGTTCATCATAGACTGAGGAAATATGAACATCAGGATATTCCATGATTGTTCCCTTGCCGGGAGTGGCACAGATTCCTGTTTTTCGTTCCTGCGCTGTAAGCCCCTTTGCCCCAACGTCCATAATTACGCGCTCGTGGGTGGGACGGCTTATGACTGTTGACAATACTGTTGCAGCACACCTGTTAAGTGTCCCTATGGCATGACCCTGGGATGCATCCATGAGTGCATAGGTTCCGGGACGCAGCTCTGTG
>NZ_JAJUJR010000170.1 GCF_029265225.1 Sedimentibacter sp. | reverse complement strand
AGTCTTCATTTCAGTATTCTGCAGTCTGTCTACATTGTAATGAACCTTATTCATAATATTAATCCTTTCAATAGTATTTAAATTAGTATTTGTTTAAAATACAAAAAATATTAAAAGTTTAACAGCATATTAAAAAGGGTATATAAGGAAAAAACATATGGAAGATGAGAATTGCTTTAACTGTATAATGATTGCAAATGTTGAAGCCAAGGGAAAGATGTCTAAATGGATAACTTTAAAATCATTGAAGGTTTTAAAAACATATAGCAAAATGGAAAAAATATAATAAATTAAATTAAATAATGATTGAAGATATAAGATGTACAGCAATCAGTTGTTTTCAGGAGGTGTTTATGCTTATAACATCAATGTTAAGGGTTTTTCTGACCCGCTCATTAAAGCCCTTTGTTTTTACGGGTAGAAACGAAAATAAACTTAAATTTGAATCTCTTGAAGACCTTGGATTGTATGTTCACATTCCATTTTGCAGAAATGTCTGCAGTTTCTGTCCTTACTTCAAGGAGGTATTCGACAGTCATAAGGCAGAAAATTACAAAAAAGCGCTGCTTAAGGAAATTGACATTGTGTGCAGGAACCTCAAGGGAAAAAAACATGCAGCAAGCTTGTATTTCGGTGGAGGAACTCCTGCGCTCATGATAGATGACTTAGAAGAAATAATAGACAGGCTTAAAAGTTATTTCAGTATTGAAGGCGGCATAGGCATTGAACTTCATCCGGAAGATATTAAAGAATCAACCCTTGATAAGTTAAAGAACATTGGTATAAGTATGGTGAGTATAGGAATTCAGTCTTTTGACCAGAAGTGCCTTCAAAGGCTGGGAAGAAAAAATGACAGCTTTGAAGAAAAGTTAAATCTGGTAAAAAGCTATGATTTTGATGCAGTTGATGTTGACTTGATTTTTGCCATTCCAGGGCAGACTGACAAAACTTTGCTGAAGGACATAAAGACGGCATTTGATAAGGGAGCCACTCAGGTTTCAACATTTCCTTTCATAGATTTCACTTTTGCAGACAATGACTATAAGACAATGCCGAAAAAAAACAAAAAAAGGATGCTTAAAAAGATGTTGGAATACTGCAGCAATATCAGCATTGAAAGAACTTCGGTGTGGACATTTGCAAAGAAAGGAACAAAAAGATTTTCTTCAGCTACAAGAGATAATTTTCTGGGCTTTGGAGTTTCAGCAGTGACACTTTTGAAAGATACTTTCAAAATAAACACTTTTTCAATTGATGATTATATCAAAAGAGTAAACAGCAGCATTCTTCCATCCTCATTGACTCTTTATTTCACAAGGAGGCAAAGAGCTGTATATTATTTGTTCTGGAGCGCGTATTCACTGAAAATTGACATTAAGAAATTTGAAAAAATCATCGGAGAATCCCTTGATAAAATGTTTGGATTTGAAATTTATCTGGCTGAAAAATTAAAATTGCTGGTTAAATGCGGCAATTTTTATGAACTAACACCGGAATCTTCATACTTGTATCATTTTATTGAACAAGCATACACGAGAGAATACATCATTAAGATGTGGAATGTTTCAAGAAAAGAAGCATTTCCAGACAAAATAGTCTTAAGATAAAATAAAAGTTAAATATTATTTTCAGCCGGATATGCTGCATAATTTAGTTCCGGCACAAACTGGAGGTAATTATGCTTTCGAAAATTAAGACCTGTGTTTTGTACGGACTTGAAGGATATGAAATTGATGTTGAGACGGATTTGTCAGGAGGTCTTCCAAATTTCTGCATTGTGGGACTTCCTGATATTTCGATTAAGGAATCCAGGGAAAGGGTTCGTTCTGCTTTGAAAAACAGCGGGTTTAGTTTCCCTGTCAGCCGAATTACAGTGAATCTTGCTCCGGCAAGTTTAAAAAAGGAAGGAAGCCAAATTGACCTTCCCATTGCCGTTGGAATTCTTGCAGCAAGTAAAATCATTAAGGAAAAAATCGGTCCTGAAACAATCATAATAGGAGAGTTGTCCCTGGACGGAAAAATCACTGCAGTGGAAGGGGCATTGCCCATGGTTATTTCCATGCGCAACAATCATTTTGAAAGAATCATAATTCCAGAAGACAACAAGGAAGAATGCGGCGCCATAGAAGGTATACATGTAATACCAATTGATAATCTGAACAGACTTGTTGGATATCTTAACAATGAATCAGAAATATTGCCTTACAGAAGCGAGTACCAGGATTTTCATCAATGTGAAGATTTCAATGAAGATTTTTCAGAAATCAAGGGTCAGCCTGCCATGAAACGTGCTGTTGAAATTGCCGCAGCAGGAATGCATAACGTCCTGCTCCTGGGATCACCGGGCTCAGGCAAGACCATGATTGCAAGAAGAATTCCTACAATACTTCCTGATCTTACATTTGAGGAGTCCCTTGAAGTTACTAAAATTTATAGCATATCAGGCTTGCTGTCCGGCAAGGGTCTCATAAGGAAAAGACCTTTTCGTTCACCTCATCACACCTCATCACGTGTGGCATTGGCAGGAGGAGGTTCAAAGCCAAACCCTGGAGAAGTGTCTCTTGCTCACTACGGCGTATTGTTTCTTGATGAAATCCCTGAATTTCCTAAAAATGTGCTTGAAGTCCTCAGGCAGCCCATGGAAGACGGTAAAATTTCCATATCAAGGGCCAACGGATCATTTACATTTCCAGCTAAATTTATGCTCGTAGCCGCAATGAATCCTTGCTGCTGCGGCTACCTGGGCGATTCAACTCATGAATGCACATGCACCCAAAGCCAGATTGACAAATATCTTGGAAAAATTTCAGGCCCCTTATTAAACCGCATCGACATCCAGGTTGAAGTTTCACCTGTAAAATATGAAGATTTGAAAAACACAAGTGAAGAGGAATCTTCGGCTGAAATCAAAAAAAGAATAACAAATGCCCGCAGTATTCAAAAGGAAAGATACAAGGGCTTAGGAATCATAACAAACTCTGAACTTTCAGGAAAATATATTTCAAAATTCTGCAAAACAAACGGAGAATCAGAAAAACTTCTTAAAGGTGCATTTGAGACCCTTGGATTAAGCGCCAGGGCATACAACAAAATTCTGAAGGTTGCAAGAACAATCGCCGATCTGGAAGAATGTGAGAATATTGAAACCATTCATGTGGCAGAAGCAATTCAGTACAGAAACCTTGACAGGAAATACTGGAGGTAATCATGGACAGTCTGAATATAAATCAAAAAACCATAGGCTGGCTCAATTCTATCCGCGGTGTATCAAACGGCAAAATCGGAAAGATGCTGGAATATTTTGATGGAAACACATCATATCTGTGGTATAATTTCGAGTCCGAGAAAAAGAATATGCAGCTTAAGGAAGAAACAATAAGTGAGCTTATAAGAACAAAAGACAGCTTTGAAGAACACATGCTTAAAAAGTTAAATGAAGAAAATGCATTTGCAGTGACAATTTTTGATGAAGATTATCCTGCTATGCTTAAGGAAATAGATTCTCCGCCCTATATTTTGTACTGCAGGGGAAGCTTAAAAGACATTAACAACCTGTCCTTAGCAGTTGTGGGTTCAAGAAAGGCAACAAGCTACGGCAAGTGGGCTGCAGAAAAATTCACCAGGGAACTTTCAGAACTTGGAGTCAACATAATAAGCGGGCTTGCTGCTGGTATTGATGCTGTAGCACACAAAACTGCCCTGAAGTGCGGTACCAAGACAGTAGGTGTAATAGGCTGCGGAATAAATGTGGTTTATCCAAAAATTAATGAACATCTGTACAATGAAATTTCAGAAAATGGAGGAGCTGTAATTACAGAATACACTTTTGGCATGCAGCCCATGCCGAACAATTTTCATGACAGAAACAGAATTATTAGCGGATTGTCTCATGGAGTGCTGGTGATTGAAGCACAGGAAAAAAGCGGCACATTAATAACTGCAGGTCATGCTGCAGACCAGGGAAGAGAAATATTTGCAGTTCCCGGCAACATTGACAGCATCTACAGCAAGGGAACGAATTCATTGATAAGAGACGGGGCAAAAATAACAACCGGATTGAACGATATAATAGAAGAAATTCCACTGCTAAAAGAAAAAATATCAAAAATAAATAAAGCCATGGATACAAGCACTTTAAGCGGTGATGAAATGAAAATCATCAAAAGCCTCATGTCAGGCACAAGGACTGTTTATGAAATTTTATGTGAAACAGCATTGGATACACCTGTTTTGTTAAGTATTCTTACTTTGCTTGAAATGAAGGGAAAAATAATCCGGTTTTCTGGCGACAGATTTACACTGTGCCAATAAAGACATGCATCTTAACGCCATCAAAGAATTAAGTAGTTTGAAAATATTTATGCCTATAAAATATATTTTATTTTTTTATTTCTAAAATATGGTATAATGTAAGAGATAAATCATATAGGGGGATGGGGTAATGGAATTGGGACAAACTTTATTAAAAAAATCGTGTATTAAATATGAAAACGATTACAAAATAATTTTGTATGCAGGTATAATTATTTGTCTGTACCTGCTTCATATGAATTATTACTATATGTTTCACAGCTCCATTGAATTATTCAGCGCCGTCATCAGTTTCGCCATATTCATGGTTTCCATGAACACGTATAAACTTTCGAAGAATGATTTCCTTGTTTTTTTAGGCAGTGGCTATGTCTATGTTGGGATGCTTGATATTTTCCATGCATTTTCTTATGGATCAATGAATATCATTCCCGGTGCCTCTACTGACATGGTATCAAAATTCTGGCTGACGGCAAGGTTTTTCGAAGCTTCTACCTTATTGTTGTCAAATTTTTTCCTGTATAAAAAAGTCAGTCATCAGAAGTTAAGTCTTGTTCAAATAATATACTTTTTTGTCTTTTTCCTGCTTATGCATGACATTTTGTATTTCAACATAATGCCAACATGCTGGAATCTGGGACAGACTACTTTTAAACTGGCAATGGAATATATGATTATAACAGTGCTAATAGCATGCCTTATTGTTTTTTACAAAACAAGAAAACTCATGGATTACAATTTGTTTTTATATCTTGAAACATCGTTGTTCTTGAAAATAATTTATGAAATATGCATATCATTTTATACGTTCAATACCGACACTATATTTGCCCTTGGTCACATCATAAAGGTGGCGTCATTTTTTCTAATGTACAAGGGCATTATTGAAGATGGGCTACAGAGACCTTTTGATGTGCTTACCTTCAGTCT
>NZ_JAJUJR010000432.1 GCF_029265225.1 Sedimentibacter sp. | reverse complement strand
CTTCATTTTGTATAAGCTTTATTACTTCATTGGCCAGGTCCATTATTTCAATTGTTGTTCTGTAGCTTTGTTCAAGCTTCAGATACCGGCTGCTGTCCGGTTCAAATATTTTTTCAAGAACCATTTTCCAATCCTTGATGCTTCTGTAGGAGTGTATTCCCTGTGACAAATCTCCAAGAATAGTGAAAAAGTCCGTGTTGAATATTTTTTTAAGCACATAAAATTGAAAGAGGCTGAAATCCTGAGCTTCATCTATTACAACATACTTGATGTTAACCTCCTTTTCAAATCCCATTATTCTGTGCTTAAGATACAATAATGGAGCAAGGTCTTCAAGTTCCACCATTTTCATTTGGAGCATGTTTCTTGAATAATTGCTCATAAAAGATACAAATTCACCGCTCAGCTTTCCAAGGCTGAGAATATTTAAGTTTTCTTCGTTTGTGATGATTTCTTTGTAGTAATCAAACAGGTCTTTTTTAACAAATTGGCTCATGTAATTTTTAACGGCTGTCTTTGTATTTTTTCTGATTTTTTCAAGGGCTGCATCCCTGATGTTCAGCAAGTCGACTATCACAAGCCTTCGCTCTTCGCTGTCAGGTTCATTTTTTCTTATGGTTTCAATTTTCTTGTCATAGGATAGTTTCGCTTCGTCATATATCCTTGTTTTTTCCTTATCAAGACGGAACCTCAGGTGTTTTTCAATCTGCTCAAACCTTTTGTAAAGGGGAAGGTGGTTGTAGTCACGAAGAAGTGCATTCTTTACTTCCTTTACACTCATGAGCATGCATCCTTCAAGCATGAAATCTTCTTTTGGTACATAGCCCAATTCGATTTCTTTCACATATCTTGCAAGAATGTTCTTGAATGCGAGAGAACCCTTAAAAGCTGATACTTTGATTGTATCCGTATTTTCTTCATGTTGCTCATGATTGCTTGTGTTGATCATAGACACAAGCTTTTCCTCGGAATCCGTGAGTTTGTACTTGTTTCCTATGAGTTCAAATGCATAATCAGCATATGTGGTCTGTTTTACATTGTCTGCTCCAAGCTCCGGCAAAACTCCTGAAATATAGTTCAAAAACAATCGGTTTGGAGCTATAATCATGAACTCTTCAGGATAAAATGATTTTTCATATGTATAAATTAGATATGCTATGCGGTGAAGGGCTATGGTCGTCTTTCCGCTTCCTGCAACCCCCTGCACTATGAGGGGCTTGTTTATGTCGGACCTTATTATGGCGTTTTGTTCTGCCTGAATTGTTGAAACTATGTCCTTAAGCCTGTTGTCTTTGTTTTCTCCAAGGGATGCCTGCAAAAAAGTGTCAGTGGCTGTAATATCCACATCCATTATGTTTTTCAGCTGTCTGTTTTCTATTTCGTACTGCCTTTTTAAAAGAAGCTCCCCTGACATTTCCTCTCCCAGGTCATTCAGGTATGTAACATGTCCGAGCCTTCCGTCGTAATAAACGCTGGCAAGGGGCGAACGCCAGTCAAGTATCATTGGAACTTCCCAGTCAGGCCTGAGCAGGGATAACTTGCCGATATAAAACTTCTCGGTTAAGTTTCTTCCTTCTTCCTGAAAGTCAATGCGTGAAAAATATGGTTTGTCCTTTGCCTTCACAAATCTTTCATAATTTCTTTCAAGCTCATCCAGCAGTCTTGTGTGAAGCATTATGGACATGTAGCTGTGGCTCGAATCTGTGGGGTCAAGGTTTGAATATGCTTCCTTGATTTCGGCCTTGTACAAATCCTTGTTTTTTTCTGATGAACCTATGTTGTTTTCTATATAATTTACAGTTTCTTCAAGTCTTCTTTGTTCTATTTCATAATCAGGATGATCTCTGAGTGTCATATATCCTCCTTCGGCATTTGTCAGCCGTTTTATATATTAACTTAAATGACACACATGGTCAAGGAGAAACATGG
>NZ_JAJUJR010000012.1 GCF_029265225.1 Sedimentibacter sp. | reverse complement strand
TTCTGCATCAGGTAATTAATTATTTTTACCTGGCTGGGAGTTTTATTAATGTCATATTCCTCTATGGGCTTATTTTCCTTGAGTTTTACCAGCTTTTCATAGGATTTTTTTCCTTTTACATTTTCAGTGCTTGACATTTCTATTATGTTTTTTTCCTTCATGCTGTCAAGAAGGGCATAAATGTCATTTCCCGGATAAATTTTCTTCAGCTTTTCAAGTTCAATTGTTCCATTTTTTATTATTTCAAGAAGAGATTTTTCTTTTTCATTTAAAGATATTTCAGCAAACTGTTCTTCAGCTGCACTTATTAAAATACTGTGCTCATACTTCATCATGGAAGGTATCATGAGTTTCACCGCATCGGAATATTTGCACACATATCTTTCCCTTATCCAGAATGCAAGCTTTATCATCTCGGGAGTTACCACAGGCATATCATCAATTACATCAATGATTGGTTTTATTTTATTGTCCGGCAAATCCCATGATGAAACAACGGAAACTATTAAACCGTCAATTATGTGCCTGTTTCTTCCGAAGTTGACCGTGACCCTTTTTCCTGCCTGAACTCTTTTTTCTAGTTCAGCCGGAACACCGTAAGTGTATAGCTGGTCCGTGCTTTTTGAATTGTTGTTTAAAATTAACTGCACACAAATATTATACATGTTACCCCCGAAATCAAACATACAGAAAAAAATCAGTCAATTGACTGATTATATTTATTGTTCATCATCCTCTTGATTATCTAATCCTTCGCCTGAATCTGCAGATTCTGAATTTCCTAAGTCCTCTGCTTCTTTTTCTTCCTGTTCTTTTTTGAACTGATCGTAATTGTAAATTGCATCAAACTGATGGTCATAGAATTCCTCTATGGCAATACCAACCGGTTTATTTGTTGGTGTTTTTATGAGTATGTCGGAACCGTCAATTATCTGTCTTGCTCTTTTGGAAATGATTGTTACCAGTGAATAGCTGCTGTCTACCATGTCATTTAGTTTATCTATTGAAATCTTTTTCATATTATACCTCTCTGATTTTGTTTATAACTGCTTTTTTTCTTACCGCGCGGTTTTTTTCCGCAAATATAATGTGCTTGATCTTTTCAACTGCAGTCTCAACCTCATCGTTAACCACCACATAGTCATATTCAAAAGCATAGTTGAGTTCATCATAAGCGCACTGCATTCTTTTCATTATAACTTCCTTGGAATCAGTTCCTCTGTTTTCAATCCTCTTGTTGAGTTCTGACAGCGATGGAGGCAGGATGAAAATGAAAACGCCCTTTGGATAGTTTTTTTTGACCTGCAATGCTCCCTGAATATCTATTTCAAGAATTATATCATTTCCTTCCTCAAGCTGTTTGAAAACTTCATTCTTGGGAGTTCCGTAATAATTCCCGTACACTTTAGCATATTCGAGAAATTCATCATTATTTATTCTTTTTATAAAATCTTCTTCATTTATAAAAAAATAGCTGGTTCCTTCTTCTTCACCTTCTCTTGGTTTTCTTGTAGTAGCCGACACCGAGACTTTTAAATCCTTGAATTCTTCCTTGAGCCTTGAGCAGATCGTACCCTTGCCTGCACCCGATGGTCCTGATATCACCACTAATAATCCGTTGTCCATTACACACCTCTGTTACTTTATATTGTGGTTGTTGTTATCAAACCTCTGAGCCATTGTGTCAGGCTGTATAGCCGACAAAATAACATATTCGCAGTCTGTTATTATTACCGCTCTTGTTTTTCTTCCATAAGTTGCATCAATGAGCTTTCCTTTTTCCCTTGTTTCCTGTATGACACGCTTTATAGGTGCTGATTCGGGACTAACAATTGCAATGATTCTGTTTGACAATGCTATATTACCAAATCCTATGTTAATAGTATTATTATTATTTGACATATTAAATCTCCTATTCTATGTTTTGTATTTGTTCTCTGACTTTTTCAAGAAGGTTTTTTATCTCAATAACCATTTGAATTATATCCAGTCTTCCTATTTTAGAACCTATGGTGTTTATTTCCCTGTTAGCTTCCTGAATA
The DNA here is from genome assembly GCF_029265225.1 of Sedimentibacter sp. Taxonomy (GTDB): domain Bacteria; phylum Bacillota; class Clostridia; order Tissierellales; family Sedimentibacteraceae; genus Sedimentibacter. Next base: position 15,418 of record NZ_JAJUJR010000012.1, on the reverse strand, counting down.
ATAAAATCAAGTTTTCTTCCTATGGATCCGCCTGTTCTAAGAGCTGCATCAAGCTGTCCCATATGGGACCTGAATCTCACTATTTCTTCGTTTATATCACTTTTATCTGCATAAATGACTATTTCATTGTATAATCTGTTTTCATCCATTTCATGGGTGCTTCCAAGAAGTTCCTTGATTCTTGCTTCAAACTTTGTCTTGTAGTCCTGTACAATTGTCTGGGAATTTTTGGCGATTTCATCCATTAGCTCAAGAATCTTGGCCATGCTTGACCTAATATCGTTCTCAAGTTGTTCACCTTCAACAAGTCTCATTTCAATAAGATTCTTAACAGCATTGTTCATGGCAGCTTCAACACAAATACGAAGCTCTTCCTCATCCTGAGTATCTTCCTTAGCCACGAGCACATCCTGGAACTTTATTATTGTATCAAGGGATGCACTGCTAGTTATGTTAAGTTCATTTCTTATTTCATCAATGGCGTCTTTATACTGTTTTGCCAGGCACAAATTAGGAACAATGACAGTATCTGATTCACTTATGTAGTCAATATTGATATATACGTCTATTCTACCCCTTTGCACACCGTTTTTCAAGATTTTTCTTATATTATCCTCAAAAAAGCGCAAATGTCTTGGTGTTTTAATGTTTATGTCGCAATATCTGTTGTTGATCGTTTTTATTTCTGCAGTGATGCTTCTTTTGCCGTCATTGTGTTCGCCTTTGCCGTAACCGGTCATACTGATTATATTAGCCATTTTAATTCTCCAATATTTTATTTATGAGTGCCATATTCATTATAAAAGCCGCAGAGCGACTTTCTTATTTATTCCTATTATAACATCAAAATGCAAATAGTAAACAAAAAATAAATAATTTCCATGACATATTAAGCTTTTTGCTGTACAATACTACTATTAATGAACAATTAACAATGAATAATTAATAATTCTGGTTAATTTAAGCTTTGCTTAAATTTTCATTTAATTCTTAATTCTTAACTCTTAATTATCAATTGATAGGAGGATAACATGTCTTTAGACGGAATTTTTTTACATAGCATATATAATGAACTTAACAATAAATTAATAGGTGCAAGGGTTGATAAAATTTACCAGCCTGACAAAAATGAAATTGTACTTTCTCTGAGAAATGGCGGAGAAAACTACAAGCTTCTTTTGACTGCCGCAAGCAGCAGTCCGCGAATTCACCTCACTGACGTTACAAGGAAAAATCCCGAGCAGCCACCAATGTTTTGCATGCTCCTCAGAAAGCATCTCTCAGGTGCCCACATAACTGAAATCAATCAGATAAACATGGACAGAATACTTGAAATTTCCTTTGAGTGCAAGGATGAACTTGACACGACGGTGCATAAGTCATTGATTATTGAAATAATGGGAAAACACAGCAACATAATATTCATAAACAAAAACACAAGGGTTATAATCGACTCCATTAAAAGAGTTGCAGAAAATGTAAGCAGCGTGCGACAGGTTTATCCAGGTCTTGTGTACGTCACTCCCCCTGCTGACAAAACAAATCCACTCGAAACAGGCAAGGAATCATTTTTTACCGCCGTGGATTCTGCCTTCAAGGGTATGTATGTCTATGATTTTTTTTATAAGAATTTTTTGGGGTTGAGCCCTTTTATCAGCAAGGAAATATGCTTTCTTGCAAAAATCAACGAAAGCACTTACATGGGTGAAATTGAAGAAGAGCAAAAAGCAAATCTATGGACTGCATTTAATCTGGTAATCCAGAAGGCTAAATCAAATGACTATTCATTCAATGTTTATATTGACGAAAAAAAGGAACTGCTGGACTTTTACTGCCTTGATGTTGAATATCTTAAATCCATGGACAAAAAAAATTACCCTTCTCCCGGCAGTATGCTTGATGATTATTACTTTGAGCAGGACAACAAAAATAAAATCAACCAGAAGGTTTCAAGTCTTTTAAAAAGTATTAATACAAAAATAGACAGAGACAGAAAAAAGGTTGAAAAGCAAAGAAACGAACTGTTGAACGCCGAAGACCGTGACAAATACAAGATTTACGGAGAACTGATAATTGCAAACCTCCACATGACGCCTGAAAACCACAAGCTTAAGGTTATAAATTATTACGACCCTGAAATGAAGGAAATTACAATTCCACTGGATCCAAAGCTTAACCTTACCCAGAACAGCCAGAAATTTTTCAAAAGGTACAACAAGCTGAAAAAAGCTGAAGAGGAACTTCAGAAGTTTATTGAAACTTCACTTTCAGAAATTCAGTACCTTGAAAACATTTTGTATTCAATTGAAGCATGTGAAACAACAGATGATCTTGATGACATATATTCTGAACTTATTGCGGAAGGTTTCATGAAGAAAAAGGGTAAAATAAAAAAAGCCAAGGAATACAAAACGGAATTTACAACATATGTTTCATCAATGGGACATGAAATAATTGTGGGAAAAAACAACCTTCAAAATGATATGTTAACATTCAAGATAGGTAAAAAAGAAGATTACTGGTTCCATGCCAAAGACATGCCCGGTTCCCACGTAATAATAAGGACAAACGGCGACGAGCTTGATGACAGCGAATATGTGGAAGCAGCGCATGTTGCTGCATTCTACAGCAAGGGAAAAAATTCAGGTTTTGTGGAAGTGGATTACACAAAAAAGTCAAACGTCAAAAAACCTGCAGGAGCAAAGCCGGGCTTTGTAATATACGACACGAACTACTCCATGCTTGTGGAGCCTGATATTTCAGGGATAAATTTAAAACAATAAAATAAAAAACTGCCAGGGGTCTCCTTGGCAGTTTCTATTCAATCAGAAATATTCTTTTACAACTGCATACATTATTGCTTCTATTACAACGTAAATTATCCATGCTCCCAGAAGAAACAGCCTGTTTACATACAATCCTGCCCACAATGACAATATCATGAGAACCTGAAGCACCTTGTTGTTTTTTTCTTCGTGTTCCTGTGGAAACTTATATTTTTTAGTTAGAGCAAACAAAATTTGCGTCACCACTATTGCAGCAAGCGAATACATGGCATAGTTAATGTCGTCAAAAAACATGAAAAAGTTTAATGCCCCTATGAGCAAAACATTCACACACATTCTGGACATATAAAAATATTTGTACATAATCTCTCCATGAAGATATTAAATCACACTAAATATTATTCGTTAATGAGCACCTGGCTTGTTCCGTCAGTTTCTTCAAGAAGAACGCTTATTCTTTCACTTCTTGATGTAGGAACATTTTTGCCGATAAAATCTGCACGTATAGGAAGCTCTCTGTGTCCCCTGTCTATTAAAACTGCCAGCTCAACATTTTTTGGTCTTCCCCTGTCAACTATGGCATCAAGTGCTGCCCTAACGGTTCTTCCTGTATAAAGAACGTCATCAACAAGGACCACAGTCTTGTCTTTTATGTCAAAATCAAAACTTTTTACAGACATTGGAGCCATATCATCCTTTTCCACGTCATCTCTGTAATAAGTTATGTCCAGCGGAAAAACAGGAACCTTTGAGCCTTCAATTTCTTCTATTTTTTTTGCAAATCTTAAAGACAAAGGCCATCCTCTGGTTTTAATTCCAACAAGCACAACATTGTCTACGCCCTTATTTTTTTCTATAATTTCATGGGCGATTCTAAAAACGGCTCTTTCTATAGCTTTTTCATCCATTATCAAAGCTTTTGCTTTCATTGCATTTTCCTTTCTGATACTATTCTATTATTTTTAAAACTTTTTGGAAATAATCAGGAAGTTCAGAATCAAATTCCATGTATTCCCCTGTTGTGGGATGTATGAAGCCTACGCTCTTGGAATGAAGAAGCTGACCTTCAAGTCCGAACTTGTTTAATTTGCTGCCGTATACATCGTCCCCCACTACCGGATGTCCGATGTATTTCATATGCACCCTTATCTGATGAGTTCTTCCGGTTTCAAGCTTCAGCTTTAAAAGAGTGTACTTGCCGTATCTTTTCACAACCTGATAGTTTGTCACTGCATTTTTGCTGTTTTTTGTGGTGACAGCTCTTTTTTTTCTGTCTTTTTCGCTTCTTCCAAGAGGTGCATCAACTTTCCCCAGGTCGTCCTTCACATTTCCTTCAACAAGAGCATAATAAATCCTGTTGATTGAATGTTCTTTCAAGCATGCTGCAAGAAAGTTGTGAGACTTGTCATTCTTTGCCACAAGCATGAGGCCTGAAGTATTCTTGTCAAGGCGGTGGACTATACCCGGGCGCATGACTCCGTTTATGGAAGAAAGATCTTTAAGATGATACATGAGTCCATTGACCAATGTTCCCCCATAGTGTCCCGCAGCCGGATGAACAACCATTCCCTGGGGCTTGTTTATTACAGCAAGGTCGTTATCTTCATAAACTATATTTATGTCTATGTTTTCAGCCTTCACATCAAGAAGCTCAGGTTCCGGTATTATTATTTTAATCGTATCATTTTCTCTTGTCTTGTAGTTTGACTTGACGGTTTTTTCATTTACTGTTACCATGCCATCAGCAATCAGCTTCTGCACTGAATTTCTTGACATGTCTTCAAGTGATGATGAAATATATACGTCTATTCTTTCACCATTTTTGTCCGCCACAATCACTGTTTCATTTTCATCTTCTTCGGACAATTCATCAAAATCATCAATGAAAGATTTGCTATCATCCATTAATATCACTCTTTTCAAATTTGTTAAAAAGAATCAGTATAATCATTAAAATGGTTCCGCACACAACAAAGCTGTCTGCGATGTTGAATATTGGAAAATTGTAAAAACTTCCGAATCTTACATCTATAAAATCAACCACATACCCAAGCCTCAGCCTGTCGATGAAATTTCCTATTGCTCCTCCTGCAATCATGGAAATTGAAAGCCTTGAAAGAGGTGTTAAATTCTTTGTCATAAAAAACATGTAACTTAAAATCCCAAGCATCACAACAGTTGCAATTATAAAAAACCACAGCTGGTTTTGCAGTATGCTGAATGCTGCTCCCTTGTTTTCCGCGTAGGTAAGACGGAGAAAATTTCCTATTAATTTTATGGATTCTCCATCTTTTAATACATCTACAGCCCAAAGTTTTGTGAGCTGATCTGATACGATGGAAATCAAAAATATAATTCCTGCTAAAATATTCATATGTACCTCTTCTTAAACATAATGCTTAACTTCAATTTTATATTTGCCGCTTTTGGTGACACCGGACAGTTTGGAAATTTTAAAGCGACCAAACTTGCTTATGGAAATCATATCACCGTCTTTTACTTCCTGAGAAGTTTTGTCTTCTTCCCTGAAGTTGACCTTGACTAAGCCTCCTCTCACCATGTTTGCTGCTTCTTCCCGGGATTTGCCCGCAAGATGCTTGACAATATTGTCAAGGCGCATGGATGAGCTTGTGATGTTTAAAACCACATGTTCCTGTTCTTTAATCAATGTGTCGTCAAGATTTATTTTTTCTGTTTCTATTTTATTGTGCCCGATCAAATCCAGGTTATAAATTATGTAGTCTGCAATCTCTAAGTTCACAACAACATCAGCAAAATCTTCGTGGACAAAAATATCGCCGGTCTTGTTTCTGTCAATTCCCAGTGACATTATGGAACCCAGGTAATCCTTGTGGCTTAATTTCTTGAATTTTGATTTGTTCCGTATGCGCAATGCTATTATGTAATCATCCTTGTTTATTTCTTCAAGATAATCAGGGTATAAAATGAAAACTTTCCTCTCACAGTGTTCAGATGAGGGGAAAAGTTCAAATTTGACATCATAATTTCTTATAATCGGACTGCAAAGCTCTGCAACATAAGGATTTGTAAATTCCGTAACCATCGGAACATAATTTTTGCTTACCTGCAAAGCTTTGTCAGCTATTTTTCTCACAGTGTTTTTTGTTTCATCGTCTTTTATAAAATCATAATATTTTTCAAAATCTTTCATTTCGCACCTTATAAGGCATATACCAAATTCTGAAGCAAGTTTATAAATAAAAATGCCAGTATAGGAGAAAAATCAATCATTCCCATGCCTAGTCCAAGTTTATCTAAAATTGCCCTGCAAGGAGCCATTATGGGCTCGGTCATTTGATAGATAAAGTTGGAAACCTTTGAATATTGTAGGGTTGGGAAAAATGACAGCAGAACTCTGACTAGTATCAAAGAATCTATGATTCTCAATAGTATGCCAAGAGCCAATTTAATAGTGTACATAAGCGCTCCTTAATTATTTGTAATTAAAATTCCTTTCAAATCTGTCGCTTAGTCTTCCGTCAATTTGTACATTGTTAGGAGCTATAACGAAAATACCGTTTGATATTTTTTGAATGCTTGCTTCAAGTGCATATACGGCACCTTTTATGAATTCGAATACTTGTTTCTGATTTTCCAGTTCCATTCCTTCAATGTTCAGAACTACAACTTTTCTGTTTTTCAGTTCGTCAACAGCCTTTGTGCAATCTTCGTACTTTTGAGGCTCACAAATGAAGACTTTCATGTCAGTGTTAGAATGAACCTTAATTACATTGTTTTTCTTTGTATAAGTTTCCATTCTGTCATTTTTGCTGCTCTCGAATTTTCCCTCAGCAACAACTTCCTCCTCTTCATAATCTTCTTCCAAATCATTGATGCCGATAAAATCCTTTACTTTGTCCATTACTCCCATTTACTTATCCTCCTTGTATATTCTTTTGCCAAATACAGCCGTACCAATTCTGACTATATTTGATCCTTCTTCTATTGCTATTTCAAAATCATTTGTCATGCCCATGGAAAGATACTTCATTTGGGTGTTTTTAAGATTCATGGAAGATATTTTATCAGATATTTCCTTCATCTTCCTGAAAACCCATCTAACATCTTCGGGATTCTCACAGTAAGGTGCTACCGTCATGAGTCCCATAGTCCTTATATTTTCAAACTGCTCCAGGGAGCCGACAAAATCGTATACCGTATCTTCATTTAATCCAAACTTGCTTTCTTCTTCGCCAATGTTAAGCTCAATCAATATGTTTGAAATTATGTTGTGCTGTGAAGCCCTCTTGTTTATTTCGGCAGCCAGCTCAATACTTTCCACTGAATGAATGAGATGAACCTTGTCTATTATGTATTTAACCTTGTTTTTTTGCAGATGTCCTATCATGTGCCACTTGACCTGAAGGTCCTGAAGCTCACCGTACTTGTTCATAATTTCCTGAACTTTGTTTTCCCCCAGGTTTTCAAGTCCCCCCAGAACAGCTTCTCTTGCCCTTGAAGCATCTACAGTCTTTGACACCGCAATTATTGTTATGTCTTCGGGATTTCTCCCGCATCTTAAGGCTGCTTCATTTTTTCTTTTTATTATTTCGTCAATATTTTCCTTTATGCTCACTATATCCTCCTATTCTGCAATCTGACCTTCATAAACCTTGTCAGGCTCAAGTATTACCTTGTCGAATGTCTTGATTGTGGAGTAATTTTTATCATTTATGTATATTATTCTTCTCTCATTTTCTCCTGCATATTCACCATTAGAAACTATTGTTACGTCACCGTTTTGTCCAAGGATTTCAACCGGAAAAAATTTGATTATGTTGCTTGCATCTTCCACATACACTCCGTCCAGCCCGTCCTTCTTCGTCAATGCTGCCGGACTGATTTTAAGCCCCTCATGTATATCGGTTATAATCTGAAGATTTACATAGCGCTTGTCATATATTTTGTAAAAAAAATCGTCAAAATACAAAATAAGCACCGAACTTTCACTTCCATAATTTATTTTTTCAATGTAACCCCAGACTTCATGCTCAGAACCATCTGAAAGTACCCTTACCTTTACATACTTGTTTTCTTCAAACAACTTTGCCTTTTCATTGTCAACTGTTGCTGCTATATAATACTCGAAATTCCTTATTATTTTATAAATGCCTTCATCTTTTGCAACTTTATCACTCTGGCTTTTGTCGGAAAGAGCGTAGTCCTGTTCTTTTGTACTGCTTGGTGTTAAATTCATAACGTCTTCGAATTTATAAACATCCTCAAGACCGTCTATTTTATATGTAATTATTCCAGCCATACCGGAATAATAAGGAACCTTGTTTGTGGATGAGCTGCCAATGAGGCTTTTTTTCATGGTTTCAAGCTGTTCAATGTCATATTGTTCATACTCTCCACCGGAATAAGTTTCTATGCTCTTATTATTTACTTGTCCAACAATATTATACATGGCATCCAAATCGCTGCTTAAAATGCTTGCTTGTAATTCTGTCTCATATGAAGAAAGAGTTTCATCTGACAATGCTTGTTCAGATGCTGCAGAATTGTCTTTGCTTTTTTTCAAGTCAATGGCAGTTTGAACTTCCTCAATTTGCTTGTTTATCTGTGCAGAATTTGTATCGGTGTTAAGATCTGCCACAAGCAGTCCTTCTTTTACTTTTGTTCCGTCATCATAATAATATGTGACGCTGCCGTCAAGTGAGGCAGCATATACTTCTTCATCTTTTACCACTATTCCGGAAGCTTCGATGACGTCTTCCAGTTTGTCGTTTTCCGCAACCATGATGTCAACTGAACCGTTAATATTTTTAAATATATATATAACCAGGCAAACTGTTGCGAAAGAAAAGAAGAAATTTTTCAACCCAAAGTTTTTTCTTGCCATTTTTAAGCCCCAAATTTATTTATGTACTGATCTGTAACAATCAGCCTGACTTTTAAAATCCTAATAGATTGCTGCAGCATTACCTGCTGCACTCCATAAAAAGCCTTTATATGCCGCATGCATACATTATAACACGAATTTCATTGTTTTTGCAAGTTATATATGCTTGTTTGTCAATTAATATTACAATATTTATTGACAAAATTCAATATATATGACATTATTATATTTTTTGCTACAAAATTGATTAATAAAAAAAAAGTTGCTCCGCAACTCCGCTAGGGGGACCTATGTCCCCCGACCGCGCAAAAAATACTAACGTATTTTTTGCTGAGCACCCCCCTTGACGGCAAGGGCGTCCCGCCCTTTGCAATCCCCGTTTTTTATATACTAGAGTATATAAAAAAATGGGGTTTCCCCCATTTAGATTATCAGGAATATTATGCTTCCTGAACCATCATTCACAATCTTTTCAATTGTCTTTTTAAGTTTCTTCCTTGCATTTTCAGGCATTGCAGTAAGCTTTGATTCAAGCTGTTCATCCACAAGGCTGTATAATGTCTTGCCGAATATTTCAGCATCCCATATGCACTGAGGATTGTCTTTCATCTGTTCCATGAGATGATTCATAAGGTCTTCGCTTTGAGATTTGCTTCCTATAACAGGTGATACTTCAGTGTTTATGCCTGCGTTGAAAATATGAAGGGATGGTGCCTGAGCCTTAATTTTAATTCCGTACCTGCTTCCTTCCTTGAAAACTTCAGGCTTATCGATTATCATGTCTGCTATGCCAGGAGAAACGTAGCCGTAACCCTTAGTCTTTGCATCATTTATTGCCGCCTCAACCCTGTTGTATGAATCTTTTGACTTGGACAAATCGCCTATGAGCTTAAGAATCTGATGTTCGCCTGTAATTTCCTCACCTGACAGTTCGCTTATAACCTTATAGTAATATGAATTGTCCAGATCGATTTTCATGTTTATGCAGCCTGTTCCAAGCTCAATATCTTTTACGAAATAATCTTCCACATAATCATTTTCTGCTGAAAAAATGTTGTCTGCGTTGAAGTCGCTCAATTTATAGCAGTCATTGAAATCTTCCATGAGTGTATTGATTAAATCGCGTTTTAAAGAATAATCATATGTTAGTCCGTCAAACCATCTTGGAAGGTCAACATTGATTTCCTTGATAGGGAATTCATAAAGCACATTTTCCAATACATTGTCAATGTCTTCGTTTTTAAGGTTCATGCAGTCTAAAACCATTACAGGTGCATCATATTTTTGCTTAAGCTGGACAGACAACGCCTGAGTGTTTTCATTTAAAGGATGCATAGAATTTAAAATGATTACAAATGGTTTGTTTATTTCTTTCAGCTCTTTAACAACTCTTTCTTCAGCCATGATATAGTTGTCTCTTGAAATGTCGGTAATGCTTCCGTCTGTTGTTACCAGTACGCCTATTGTTGAATGATCCTTTATAACCTTTCTTGTTCCTATTTCTGCTGCTTCAGCAAAAGGAATAGGATCCTCATTCCAAGGAGTGCTCACAAGTCTTGGAACTTCGCCTTCCATGTTTCCGATTGCGCCGGGAATCATGTATCCTACGCAGTCTATGAGTCTCAGACTGGCATGAATATTGTCCTTGAAAGTCACTTTTACAGCATTTCCAGGAACAAATTTCGGTTCTGTTGTTGTAACTGTCTTGCCTGTACCGCTTTGAGGCATTTCATCCTTTGCTCTTTCCCTGATGTATTCATCTTCTATATTCGGCAGCATTACATTCTCTGAAAATTTTCTGATGAATGTGGACTTTCCGGTTCTTACCGGCCCGACTATGCCCAAATATATTTCGCCCTTGGTTCTTCTGGCTATATCCTCATATATATCTAAATTCGTAATAATAATCCCTCCTCCGTTTGCACTTTCGTATACAATTAATTTATATGCCCCCCTTAAACTGTTTATTCCAAAAAAAGTACAAATTATTTTATAAAAATAATAATTAAAAAAAGGATTTGCCATGGGCAAATCCTCACAATAATTCTTAATTCTTCATTCTTAATTATTAATTGACTAAAGCTTTTCTTCCTTCTTGTCCCTGAGCATGAGCTTGTTGACTGTTTCCTTGACGTCAGCATTGTTCTCAAGCAAATCATACATTGCATTTACAATGGGCATTTCCACATCAAGTTTTTTTGAAAGTTCATAGGCAGCATATGTTGTTGAAATTCCTTCAACCACCATGCCTACTTTTTTTGCAGCATCTTCTTTTGAATATCCCTGGCCAATAAGATATCCTGCATTCCAGTTCCTTGAAAACTTGCTCATGCAAGTTACCATTAAATCGCCTATTCCGGACAGCCCGAAGAATGTTTCCACATCAGCTCCCATGGCAATTCCAAGTCTGGCTATTTCCACAATTCCCCTGTTCATGAGTGCTGCCTTTGCATTATCTCCGTACCCTATGCCGTCAGAAATCCCTGCTCCAAGAGCAATGATATTTTTTAGCGCTCCTCCAAGTTCTGCCCCTACTACGTCGTCGTTTGTGTAGACCCTGAAGTAAGACGACATAAAAATATCCTGAATGTCCGCAGCAACCTTTTTATCCTTGCAGGCAACCGTAATGGCTGTTGGCATTTTAGTCACAACTTCCTTGGCTATGGATGGGCCAGTAAGGTCTGCAAAAATACAGTCAGAAGTTTCTTCGCTGACTATGTCAGAGACCAGGTCCATTGTTCCTATTTCTATTCCCTTTGAAGCATTTATTATAATTTTATTTTTTTTGTATTCGCTGTCAATTTGTCTCAGCACGCTTCTTATTTTTTGAGTTGGCGTAACAATCAAAATATATTCGGCGTCTTTTAAAGATTCGTTTATGTGAGAAGTAAAAATTATGTTGTCCGGAATTTTAATACCCGGAAGATATTTCTTGTTTTCTCTGTCTGCTGATAATTCCCTGCACTGGTCTTCATCGCGAAGCCATACAGTGACAAAGTTTCCGTTTTCAGAAAGCAGTTTGGCAAGAGCAGTTCCCCAGCTTCCTCCCCCAAGTATGGTTATTCTTTTTTTCAAGTCATCATCTCCTACAATTTGTTTTCTTTGCCTTTTAAAAGTCTTTTAATATTTTCCTTATGCCTGTAAATGGACATGGTTCCTATGAACAAGCAAAAAATAAACAATGACACATCAAATGGTTTTACAAAAATGCCTGCTGCCAGTGGTGCCATTGCCATTCCCAGAATTGAACCAAGAGACACTGTTCTTGTTGCTATTATAACCACAAGACCCAAAACAAAACATACCAATGTTACAAAAGGACTGGTGACAGCCATAACGCCGATTGTGGTGGCAACTCCTTTTCCTCCCTTGAAATTCAGGAAAACAGGCCAGTTGTGACCGATTATGACCATTGCTCCGGCCATGTATCCGGCAGCTGCTCCAAAACTTCTTCCAATGAGCACTGCTGCCACACCTTTTAAAACGTCTCCAACAAAAACCATTGCTCCAATTTTTTTTCCGAATGCCCTTAATGCATTTGTTGCTCCGGCATTACCGCTTCCGTAGTCGCGTACGTCTTTTTTTGTAAAAATCTTGCCAAGAATATAAGCAAATGAAATGTTTCCTATTAAATAAGATATGATTGCAATAAATAAATACTTCATAAGACACCTCGATTTGTGTATATAAAATTCTGCAGCAAAAGTCATATGACTTCTGCTGCAATGATTCTTAATCTTAAATTTTATTCGCCTTTTTCGCCTCTGCTTCTGAATTCAATTATGATTGGAGTTCCCTTGTATTCAAAAGAATCTCTTATTTTGTTTTCCAGATACCTCTCATATGAGAAATGCACAATTTCACTGTCATTTACAAATATAAGAAACTTTGGCGGATTAACTGCAACCTGTGTTCCATAAAATATTTTCAGCCTTTTTCCTCTAACCATACGAGGCTGATTCATGAGGACTGCTTCTGTTATGATGTCATTTAGAACACCTGTTGAAACTCTTAAGTTTCTGAAGCCGTAAACTTCGTCAACAGCGTCTAAAATCTTGTTTACTCTCTGGCCTGTAAGGGCAGAAACAGTCATTATGGGAGCATATGTTGCATAGGCAAGGCTTTTTCTTATTGTATCCTGGAATTCATTGAAAGTGCTGTTGTCCTTTTCAATCAAATCCCACTTGTTCACAACAATTATCATTCCCTTGTTGTTATCGTGAGAATATCCTGCAATTCTAATGTCCTGGTCTGTAACTCCCTTGTCTGCATCTATTACAAGAATGCATATATCCGCTCTTTCAACAGCAGCAAAAGCCCTAAGCACACTGTATTTTTCCACAGTCTCGCTCACCTTGCTTTTTTTCCTGATACCTGCTGTGTCTATGATTGTGTATTTTTGTCCGTTTCTTTCAAACTTTGTGTCTATGGCATCCCTTGTTGTTCCTGGAATGTCGCTTACTATTACCCTGTCTTCTCCGATAATTCTATTGATTATGGAAGATTTGCCTGCATTAGGTTTGCCGATTACGGCTATTTTAATGCTGTCGTCATCTTCAGCCGTGTCCATTGTGTCATCAAATTTTTCAATTATGATGTCCAGAAGATCCCCTATGCCCAGCGCTTCTGAAGAAGATATGCTTACAGGCTCTCCAAGGCCGAGATTGTAAAATTCATAGATGTTGTTGTTGTTTACAAACTTATCCATTTTGTTAACAACAAGTATAATTTCTTTTTTTGCCTTTCTGAGCATCTGGGCAACTTCAGCATCAGCTGCAGTGACACCTTCCTTGCCGTCAACCATAAACAGCACCACGTCGGCCATGTCTATGGCTATTTCAGCCTGCAGTCTCATCTGTGCAAAAATTGTGTCTGTAGTGTTTGGCTCAATTCCGCCTGTGTCGATTAATGTGAAATGATTGTCCAGCCATTCGCATTCAGCATAAATCCTGTCCCTTGTGACTCCCGGCGTATCTTCAGTTATGGATATTCTTTTGCCGGCCATTCTATTAAAAAGCGTAGACTTTCCTACGTTAGGTCTGCCTACTATTGTTACTATTGGTCTTGCCATTTTTTCCTCCGCTATTTTGTTATCAGGCTGAGCAGTGAATCGCCATCCACATCACAAACCTGAACTTCCGTATTTAATTCTCTCTTTAAATCTTCCACTGTCATGTCGTCAAGCATTACATTATTGTCATTAAACATGTTTATAGGCAATATGATGTTTTTATAATTCCTGCCCTTAAGCTGTTCTATAATGTCTTTTCCCGTAGTAAGTCCGGAAACCGTAATTTTTTCTCCGAAAAATTTGTTGATTATTTTTACAGTGTTTATTTTTACCGGAATTTTACTCATTATTTTTTCTGACAGCTCAACCATCAAATCATAGGCGGCAACTCCCGTCACAAATGTTATTTCATCATATTCCGGCACAAGACCTTCATAATCTTCCAGGCTGTCTACAATCTGCTGCTTGAAAAGCCTGCACATTCCTATTCCGTTTTCAAGCTGGTCAAATTCCTCATAATCATCGTAAGACGGAAAATCAATGTTGCTTTGAATGTAAAATTCATCGGCAATGAATATAAAGCGCGTTTTTAGCTTTTCATAAAGCTCATCCTGCAGTCTTGTAACCTGATTTACAACTTTCAATGCGCTTTCTTCATCAAAAGCTTTCAAATCTGCAAGTTTTTCCCTGTAATTTGTTAGTCCCACAGGAACAACAGCAACACTTCTTAAGCCAGGATGAAGTGATGACAAGTCTCTTATGGTTTTTTCAAGCTGATTGCCGTCATTCACGTCTCTTACCAGCACTATCTGGCAGTCCACCGTAATTCCAGCATCGATTAATTTTTTCAGGTATACAAGAATGTCAATGTCCTTGTTGTTGCCCATCATGTATTTTCTCAGTTCAGAATCCGTCGTGTGAACAGAAACTTTAATGGGACTGATTTTATACTTAATTATTCTTTCAATTTCATCGTCTGTGAGATTTGTAAGCGTTATAAAGTTGCCGTATAGAAACGACAGTCTCGTGTCATCATCCTTCAGATAAAGAGATTTTCTCATTCCCTTAGGCATCTGGTCAATAAAGCAGAATATGCACTTGTTGGAACAAACCTTTATGTTGTCCATAAGCGGGTTTTCAAACACTATGCCTATATCTTCATCATAGTCCTTTTCAATTTCCAGTTCCCAGATTTCTCCGTCCTTTTTCCTTACTTCAAGTACTATCTCGTCATCAGAAATCTGATATTTATAATCTATGTAATCTTTTACACTGCAATTGTTAACAGACACAAGCTCATCGCCCGGCTCAAGTTCCATTTCTTCAGCAATGCTGTTTTTCAATACCTTTACAATTATATTTTTCATTTCATTGTCCTTTATCTATACTTCACGCACATTATAACATAACTGTTTCGTCCACTGCAATGTAATTTTTATGATGCTATTTTGAATTTATTACACAAACAGGACGGTTCTAAAGAACCGTCCTGTTTGTCTATGTCTTAGTGTTATTTTATTAATCCTGTTGAGGAGCTTCTACTGGACATACGCTAGCGCATGCTCCGCAATCAATACAAGTAGCAGCATCTATCACATATTTGTCATCACCTGCAGAAATAGCGCCAACTGGACATTCTGCCTCGCATGCGCCGCAGCTTATGCATGCATCTGTAATTTTGTAAGCCATTGAACTCACCTCCCTATTATTGTCATTCAACATTTTAACATTATTTGTCCACATTTTAAAGTACTT
>NZ_JAJUJR010000265.1 GCF_029265225.1 Sedimentibacter sp. | reverse complement strand
TTCTTCTTTTCATGTCCATCTTCCATCTGGCGGCATTCAAGTGCAAGCTTCACAAGGTTAATTGTTGTGAAGGACAAATTGCCTCTGCCAATGGAAGTTTTATCGCCATGTCTGTCTTCGAAGACTCTCGTTCTGCAGCCCATGGTTGCAACTTCTTTTTCAAATCGTCTTGGGTCATTAATATCCCAGTCTTCGTGGATGTTGAATGATGCATCTAGGTTTAAGAAGTTCGGGAAAAATCTTTTTGCTGTAACCTTACATGCATATTTGTACAAATCATAATTCCTGTCGGAAGGATGATAGTTGACACCGGTTTTTTTCTTCCATATGTGAATAGGGAATATAGGTGTTTCTCCATTTCCAACGCCCTGATATGTGGATTTTAAAACTTCTCTTATTATGCATCTTCCTTCAGCGCTGGTGTCTGTTCCGTAATTGATGGAACTGAACACAACCTGGTTGCCACCGCGTGAATGAATGGTGTTCATGTTGTGAATAAATGCTTCCATTGACTGATGAACACGCTTCACAGCAGCGTTTATTGCCTGCTGCTTGTATCTTTGGCTTCCTGTAAGATTTGTTAGTGGAGTTTCTATATAGTCTTCTATTTTATCATCATAAAGCTGTTGTAAGTCCATATCGAGAAGTTCTTCTATTTTTTTAACTTCTTCCTTGTATGTGAGTCTCACATATGGAGCAAGGTAAAAGTCAAATGCAGGGATGGACTGTCCGCCATGCATTTCATTTTGTATCTGCTCCATGGAAATGCACCCTATTATGGAAGCTGTTTCAATGCGTTTTGCAGGCCTGCTTGAACCATGACCTGCCCTGAAGCCGTTATTGAGGATGTAGTCCAGAGGGTGCTGCAGGCATGTTAGAGATTTTGTTGGATAATAATCCTTGTCATGAACATGTATGTAGTTATTGTCCACAAAATATTTTGATTTTTCTGAAAGAAGACAATCGTCAACAAATGGTTTTGAAGATTCGCTGGCAAACTTCATCATCATTCCTGCAGGAGTGTCTGCGTTCATGTTTGCATTTTCTCTTGTTATGTCATTTGGAACAGTGTTGACAATGTCCATGTAAATGTCATATTGTCTTCGTCCTCTTGCTATGTTTCTTTTGTTTCTGTAAATTATATATTCTTTTGCAGCGTCTTGTCTTTTGCTGGACATGAGTTTCTTTTCAACCAGATCCTGTATTTGTTCTACAGAAATGGTTTCGTTGGTGTTGTCTGAAATATCCTGCGCGATTTCTTTTGCAAGATATATGTCCTGACCTGCCACAGTGTGATTCATGGCTTTTAATATGGCATCGGAAATTTTGCTTTTATCAAATTCAATAAGCCTTCCGTCTCTTTTTATTACATTCATATTATTCCTCCTTGTTTATAAAAGTTGCTGTAAATTAACCCTTTGTACATGCTTCGGCATAAATTAATAAATGTTAATAACCTGTAACCATGCCTATTACATAAAAAAACTATGGTAATAAATTACCACAGTCCGAATTTACTGTTTTTTTTATCACTTATCCAATCTTCCGTTGGAGTGAATATTTTATGCAGGTCTTCTGGCTTGCACATGGCATTGTCTTCTCCTTCCCTTTACAGTGGCTATGAAAACAACTAAATGCATACAGCGGCGGGACCGCGCAGGATTTTAACCTGCTTCCCTCTTAGCTGCCTATATGGCAGAACATAAAACTATATTTAATTATATAAAGTCTATCATCAAAAAAATTATTTGTCAATGAAGTTAATTATTTATCATCAGTGCTTTTTCCATATTGACGGGGACAATAATGTAATTACCGGCAGAACTTCAAGCCTTCCAATGATCATGCATGCAGTCATGGTAATTTTGCTCACATCAGAAAACTCCGAAAAGTTACCCATTGGACCAACGACTTCAAAGCCCGGTCCTATGTTGCTTATTGTTGCAAGAACTGCTGAAAAAGTAGTCATGAAGTCAAAATTGTCAAGAGAAACAATTATTACGGCTGCAATTATTATTCCAACGTATGAGAAAAAGAAAATCATGATGCTTTTCAAGTTGTCATTGTCTATGGATTTGCCGTCAATTTTTACTGTCTGCACTGAATTGGGGTGTATGGTGTGCCTTATTTCATAAACAACTGATTTAATAAGCACAAGGATTCTTATGAATTTTACGCCTCCGCCTGTTGAACCTGCACATGCTCCGAAAAACATGAGCATCATGAGCACTGACTTTGAAAACATAGGCCAGAGATTAAAATCAGCAGTTGCATATCCAGTGGTTGTTACGAGGGTAGATACCTGGAATGCCGAGTGCCTCAATGCTTCTGAGACTGAATAGTTGTACATGGGCAATATGTTTATGCAAATCAATAAGGTGGAAGCAATTACGGTTAATCCGTAAAATCTGAATTCTTCATTTCTGAGGGCGCTTTTCCAGTCACCTTTAATTATCAGATAATAAAGTGCAAAGTTTGCTCCGAACAGGAACATGAATATTGCAATTATCCAATCTATCCATGGATTGTTGTAATAACCTATACTCAGTGCCTTTGATGAAAATCCTCCTGTGCCGGCAGTACCGAAAGCATGGATTAAAGAATCAAAAACAGGCATTCCTGCAATCATTAAAAGCACTATGAGAATCAAGGTCATGGCTCCGTAAATAATGTAAAGAATTTTAGCCGTTTCAGAAAGTTTAGGAACCAGTTTTCCAAATGACGGTCCCGGACTTTCAGCCCTAGCTAAAAACACAGAGCGTGCTCCCAGTGAAGGAACAAGTGCAAGAGTGAATACAAGAACACCCATGCCACCTATCCAGTGAGTAAAGCTCCTCCAGAAAAGCAAGCCTCTGGGGAAGCTTTCAATGTCAGTAACAATGCTTGAACCTGTTGTTGTGAATCCGGATGCAGTTTCAAAAACAGCATCCACATAACTTGGTATTGCACCGCTGAAATAAAAGGGCAAAGCTCCAAGAAGGGACATTACAAGCCAGCAAATGGCTACAGAAGCATAACCCTCACGCTTTCTAAGATGAGCATCATTTATGTTTAAACTTTTTAAAAATATACCAATAACTCCAATCAACACAATTGAAATGACGAATGCATTTATGTCATAGGAGTCATCAATTATTGAAATCATAAGTGAGGGAAACATGAGTACTGCTTCCCAGAACAATACTGTACCTAATATTTTAAGTACAACTTTAATATTCATTATTGCCTCCGACTAATCCTCCAGAATTTCACTGAGGTCTGAAATAAAGCCTGTCTTAGTTACGACAATGACCTTATCTCCTTCTTTGATACAATCATTTCCGTATGGAATAATAATTTTTTTATTGCGCACTATGGCTGATATGAGAACATCTTTTTTTAGCTTTAAATCCTTCAGCTTTATATCAAGCAGATTTGCAGAGCTGCTTGCAGTAAATTCTGCAACCTCAGCTTCATCATCAAGTATTTTGTAAAGCTTTTCTACAGCGATCCCTTGAGAATTGTCCAAGGCACGTACGTAACGTAAAATGTTGTTTGCAGTGGTGAATTTTGGGCTTACAATGCTGTCAAGTCCAAGCTTTTTAACAATGGGGAAATAATTTTGACGGTTGATTTTTAAAACAACCTTGTTTACGCCGCATTGATGAGCATACAGTGAGCTTATTAGATTTTCTTCGTCCCTGTCTGTCAAAGCAACAAATGCATCGGCTGTCTGTATGTTTTCATTGTCAAGGATTTCCTGGTCTGTTCCATCACCGCATATGATTAAAGTATTTGACAATACTTCGTTTAATAAAACACATCTGTTTTTATCCAGTTCAATAATTTTAACCTTCATGCCTATTTCATTTAAAATCCACGTGAGGTAAATGGCAATTCTGCTTCCGCCGATTATTGTTATGTTTTTTGCCTTGTGGGAACTTCTTCCCATATATCTGAAGAAGTT
>NZ_JAJUJR010000473.1 GCF_029265225.1 Sedimentibacter sp. | reverse complement strand
GTGGGAAGACAGCTTGCTCCAAGGCTTGCTGCAAGACTGAAAACAGGTCTTACGGCAGACTGCACGAAGCTTGAAATCAATGAAAACACAGATTTGGTACAGATTCGTCCAGCTTTTGGAGGAAACATCATGGCGCAGATACTCACCCCCAACAACAGACCTCAGATGGCTACAGTGAGATACAAGGTAATGGATGCTCCTAAAAGAAGACATGAGGAAACAGGAGAAATAATTCAGTGCAGCATTGAATCAGAAAAATTAAACTGCAAGGTTGAAGTAATAGACATAATACCAAAAGAAAAGGAACAGTTCATTGAAGCTGCCGATGTACTGGTTGTTGCAGGAAGAGGAGTCAAAAAAGAAGAAGACCTGGCAATGATAAAGGAACTTGCAGACCTTCTGGGAGGACAGATGGCATGCACAAGACCCATGTCCGAAGCAGGATGGGTTGAAGCAAAACGCCAGGTGGGACTAAGCGGAAGAACAGTAAGACCAAAGCTCATAATAACCTGCGGTGTATCGGGAGCAATTCAGTTTGTTGCAGGCATGAACAATTCTGAACAGATAATAGCAATAAACAAAGATGAGCATGCGCCTATTTTCAAGACTGCCCATTACGGTCTTGTAGGAGATTTGTACGAAATTATTCCTAACTTAATAGAACAAATAAAAGCAGGCAGGGAGGCATAAAATGGACTACAAAAAACTGGACAAAGAAGATTTAAAATATATAATAGATTTAGTAAAAGATGCAGACAGAGTGCTTTACGGAGAAAATATAAACGAAGAGTACAGCCACGATGAGCTGAGCGACACAACAAGCTATCCTGATGTTGTTGTAAAGGTGACTTCAACAAAGGAAGTTTCAGAAATAATGAAATATGCATATGAAAACAACATTCCTGTTACACCCAGAGGATCAGGAACAGGACTTGTTGGAGCTTCTGTTGCAATAGAGCACGGAATAATGATCGACACAAGTTTGATGAATCATTTCCTTGAGCTTGACGAAGAAAATCTAACTCTCACAGTTGAACCTGGCGTGTTGTTGATGGAAATTTCAGCTTATGTGGAAGAAAAAGATTTGTTTTATCCTCCTGATCCAGGTGAAAAGTCAGCAACCATCGGAGGAAACATCAGCACAAACGCAGGCGGAATGCGAGCAGTAAAATACGGTGTTACAAGAGATTATGTTAGAGGCCTTGAAGTTGTTCTTCCTGACGGCAGAATTGTTGAATTCGGAGGCAAGGTTGTAAAAAACAGCACAGGATATGCCATGAAGGATCTGATGGTTGGTTCTGAAGGGACTCTTGGTATAATCACCAAGGCAATTTTAAAGCTTATTCCTCTACCCAAGAAGGCAATAAGTCTTTTGATTCCGTTCCCAACATTGGAGCAGGCAATAGGAACAGTTCCATTGATAGTAAAATCAAAATCAATACCTACAGCTATTG
>NZ_JAJUJR010000423.1 GCF_029265225.1 Sedimentibacter sp. | reverse complement strand
CCTTCAAAGTATCAATTGAACCTGAATCTTTATTGATTAACTGAGTTACTGAAATAGCCAGTTTGTTTTCTACCTTTATGATTTGTTCCTGAAGCCATCCGTGAATGTTTGATACGTCGATTACTTCTTCAAGAGGCTTTAAGTCTCCGTCTCCGAACTCACTGTACAGGTCTCCTCTTAAGTTTAAACCTTTGTTTTCTGATAAATCCAGTATGTCTTCGACTATGTTGTTTTGAATTTTAATTTTATTGTACAGCCAAAAATGTATTGGCCCTAAAAATGCGCTCATATTTCCTCCAAATTTTTATTTACTTATTTATAATAATGAGCATGAATTATTTCATGCTCATCTCTTTTATTATTCTGCTGATTTAAGGTAATTATTCAGCTGATTGATCAAATCATCAGCATTGAAACCGTGAACCATTGCTGCTTCTTCAATTGTTTCCATCTGTGAAGAAGGGCAGCCAAGGCAGTGCATGCCGGCGTTCATCAATATTTCTGCAAGTCCTCTGTCCATCTGAAGAACTTCGCCTATATACATTCCTTTTGTAACTTCTTTCATATAGTCTCCTTTTTCATTTATTAATTATAATTTGCCCATTTGACAATTAATTATTAATTCTTCACTCTTAATTTTTTTATTGTTATCCTAAAAATATTTTTAAATCGTCTTCAACAGTTCCTATTCCAGCTATTCCAAAAGTATCAACCAATACTTTTGCTACGTTTGGTGAAAGGAATGCAGGAAGTGTAGGTCCTAAATGAATGTTCTTAACTCCCAGGTACAGCAGTGAAAGAAGAACTATAACTGCTTTTTGCTCATACCATGCAATGTTGTAAGCTATAGGAAGCTCATTAACGTCGTCAAGTCCGAAAACTTCTTTCAGTTTCAATGCGATTAATGCCAATGAATATGAGTCATTGCATTGTCCTGCATCAAGAACTCTTGGAATTCCGCCGATATCTCCTAAGTCTAACTTGTTGTATTTGTATTTAGCGCATCCTGCTGTCAATATTACAGCATCTTTTGGAAGTGCCTGTGCAAATTCAGTGTAGTAGTTTCTTGATTTTGCTCTTCCGT
This sequence comes from Sedimentibacter sp., assembly GCF_029265225.1. Classification (GTDB taxonomy): domain Bacteria; phylum Bacillota; class Clostridia; order Tissierellales; family Sedimentibacteraceae; genus Sedimentibacter. The sequence continues at coordinate 888 of NZ_JAJUJR010000423.1, read as the reverse complement.
CGCATCCTGCCATAACGAAGAACTTCTTGATTGCTCCTGACTTAACTGCATCAATAACCTTATCAGCCAGTGCAAATACCTGTTCGTGAGCAAATCCTCCGATTATTTCTCCTGTTTCAATTTCTGTAGGAGCAGGGCATTTCTTTGCAAGTTCGATGATTTCTGAGAAGTCCTTCTTGTCTCCTGAGAAACCTTCAAAGTGTTTGCATCCTGGATATCCTGCAGCTCCTGTTGTGAACAATCTGTCTTTGTAGCTGTCTTTAGGCGGTACAATACAGTTTGTTGTCATAAGAATTGGTCCGTTGAATGATTCGAATTCTTCTTTTTGTTTCCACCATGCATTTCCGTAGTTTCCTACCAGGTGTTTGTATTTCTTCAAGTGTGGATAGTAGTGAGCTGGAAGCATTTCTGAGTGTGTGTAAACATCAACTCCGGTTCCTTCAGTTTGAATTAAAAGTGCTTCAAGATCTTTAAGGTCATGGCCTGAAACTAGGATTCCAGGGTTAGTTCCTACACCGATGTTTTCTTTTGTAATTTCAGGATTTCCGTAAGTTGTTGTGTTTGCCTTGTCCAAAAGTGCCATTCCGCTAACGCCGAATTTTCCTGTTTCCATTGTAAGTGCAACAAGTTCATCTGCTGTCAATGTATCATCTAACAGTTTAGCCAAAGTCTCCTGCATGAATGCATTTACTGTAACATCATTGAATCCTAAAGCATTTGCATGCTTAACATATGCTGACATACCTTTTAATCCGTAAGTGATGAGTTCTCTTAAACTTCTTACATCTTCATTTTCTGTTGAAAGTACACCAACAGTCATTTCTTTTTTGTCAAATTCATTTTAATCTTCTGATGTCCACAGTGCAGCTTCAATTAAATTTTCTTTAT
>NZ_JAJUJR010000370.1 GCF_029265225.1 Sedimentibacter sp. | reverse complement strand
TACACCGCCGCAGGTGGATTTCATGCCTAAGTTGTCTGTCTTTGATATGCCCATGGTTCACACAGATGAAGACGACTTGAGAAAGGCAATCAACAATGCTGAATTTTACGAAAAAATCAGTGAAGTTTACAAAAATGGCGGTTATAAACTGTTGGGATTTTCTGATCCGTTGTTCAGGCAGCTCACAACAAACAAGGAAATACAAAGCATAGATGACTTCAATGGAATAAGTATAAGAACTATTCAGAATAAAAATCATGAAGAGTTTTGGAGGCTGCTTGGGGCAAAATTAGTACCTCTGCCTGTGGGTGAAATATATTCGTCAATACAGCTTGGATTTATAGATTCTGCAGATAATCCATATGAAAATATAATTGCTTTAAAATTGTATGAGCAGCAAAAATATCTTGTAAGAACCAGGCATCTGCCGCATTTAGTAAATCTAATAACGAGCAATAAATACTACAACAGCCTGAGTGCAGCTGAAAAAGCAATACTTGAAGAAGCTGCTGCTAATGCAACAGCTTATGTCCGTGAAAGAGCAGATGAAAGTCTTCAGGAAAGATTAAAATTACTTGCTGACAAGGGCATGACAATACTTGAATTGCCGGAAGAAACAAAACAAGCAATGATGGTTAAAGCTGTACCAGTGTATGAAAGAATCAGGGAGCAAGTAAATGATGACGATTTAATAAATTTATATGTTGGAAATGAGATTATATAAAACTTATATCCTTCCTGAGATTATTATTTAGGAAGGAATCATTGTGCATATATTATGTAAATGCTTGTTTGTTTTTAAATTCTTCATGAAACACAAAAAAATTCTGCCAAAGAAAGCTGTTTATGTGGTATCATATAAATGTAACTTATTTTCTGCCTGGTGGGTCCTTGTCAACGTCAGATCACCGGCAGTAGTTTCATTCTTTATTAATCAATATCCCGTGCTTAACGGGTAAGCGTTACGCCTAAATAATAATTAATAGGGGGAAATATGGAAAAATATCCTGTGCTGGAAGTTGATTTGAAAAAGCTTCGTAAAAACACAAAAATAGTTACCAATATCTGTGCAGAAAACGGTATAAGCGTTGCAGGCATAATAAAAGGCTTCGGAGGAATAATAGAAGGAGCTTATGAAATGGCCGAAGGGGGATGTGCCCAGATAGGCAGCTCCAGAATAGAGCAGTTAAAAGCGTTGAAGGACAAGAATATAAAAACACCATTGCTTCTTGTGAGAATCCCCATGGCATGCGAAATTGAAGAGGTAGTTAGATACAGCGACATATGCCTTGTTTCTGAAAAGGAAACATTGGTTATGCTTGATGAAGAAGCAAGACGCCAGAATAAAAAATACAAGGCAGTACTCATGTATGATCTTGGAGATCTTCGTGAAGGAGTGTTCACAAGAGAAGAGCTTGTCAATCTTGCCATGTTTACGGAATATGAGCTTCAAAACATAGAGCTTGAAGGAGTGGGCTCAAATTTAAGCTGCTACGGCTCTGTTGCTCCCACAATCAAAAACCTTACGGAACTTAGTGAAGCTGCAGCTCAAATAGAAAAACAACTTGGACGGAAACTGAACATTGTTTCAGGAGGAGGAACAACAACTCTGCCTCTTTTGATGAGGGGAGGGGTTCCCGAAAAAATCAATCATTTAAGAATAGGCGAGGGAATAGCAAACACCCAGGACCTGCCGCTTTACTGGGATACATATATTGAAGGCCTTGATGCAGATACATTTGTGTTGAAGGCTCAAATAATTGAAATTAATGAAAAACCAACACACCCCATTGGTGAACTCATGGTAAATGCATTTGGTGAGCATGCTCATTATGATGACAGGGGAATTAGGAAAAGAGCAATCGTGGCACTGGGAAATCAGGATCTGGGAGACTCATCGAAACTTGTTCCAAAAGACAAGTTGATCAAGGTGCTTGGAGCAAGCAGCGATCACACAATTCTTGACATTCACGACAGCAAGGAACATTACAAGCTTGGAGACATTGTTGAATTTAATGTATTGTACCAGGCAATGCTGTTTACATCTTTGTCTGATTTCGTCAGCAAGAAAATAATAAACTGATGTTCATTTAAAAATGAAAATATAAATAATAGGAGGCACAAATGCCAATAATTCAAGTAGAAATGTTAAAGGGAAGAACTTTGGAACAAAAAAGAGCCTTAGCTGAAAAGGTTACGCAGGCTGTAGTTGAAACAGCAAACTGCCCCAGGGAAGCTGTTAAAATTATTATAAGAGAAATGGAATTTGAAAACTATTCACAAGGCGGAGTTCTTAAGTGTGATGAAAAATAATAATGAGGCGGGTTAACCGCCTCTTATTTTTTATTTCTCACTAAAGTTATTTTAAGGTGAGGGCAATTGTAATCTATTTTCACTTCATCAACCATCATTCCCACCAGATTGATTTCATCCCCCTCCACATCGTTGCTTCCAAGTTGCCAGTAAACTTCTTCAACCTCAGGCTGCCTT
>NZ_JAJUJR010000178.1 GCF_029265225.1 Sedimentibacter sp. | reverse complement strand
CTTTTTCCTATATAAAAAAGTTGCTCCGCAACTCCGCTAGGGGGACCTATGTCCCCCTTCGGCGTAAAAATACTAACGTATTTTTACTGAGCACCCCCCTTGACGGCAAGGGCGTCCCGCCCTTTGCAATCCCCGTTTTTTATATACGAGGAAAGAGAACTTTCCTCGTATATAAAAAACTCCCGTCTCTGCATAGAGACGAGAGATACCCGCGGTGTCACTCTAAATTATACCTCAGCATAATGCTATATCGTCTGGCTAACACCAGTCGTTTTGTACACATTAAAACTTATCGTCTAATATTGCAGAATCGTTCCATGGCACAATTGGATAATACATCAGCAGTTAAAATTTGTCAAGGTTTTAATGGACCGCCGGTGATAGTATACAAAGTGCTTCTGATTCTTCCTCATGGCTGTTATAAATCATGTGTCCATTGTTCTCCGGAACACATATGCTGTCTCCCTTTGACAATGTATATAACTTGTCCCCTACGTGGCAGTCAATTTTTCCTTTTAATACATATATGCATTCCTTTGCATCATTAATAATTGCTTTTTCGCTGACCCACGTCTTTGGATTCAGTTTAAATAAAAATGCTTCCATTCCTATATTTTTATCATTTTTATTCATCACAGGAGTGATATATTCCAGTTCAACGTTAATATTGCCGAACTTAACCCTTGTTCTTTCATCTTCCTGAATTTTAACCACATTTTCTTCATTATCTTCCATAAACAAAACAGACAACGGAATTTCCAGTGCCTGGGACAGTCTCTTCAAAACCGCCAGTGAAGGGGATATTAAATCCCTTTCTATTTGTGATATGTAGCCTGAGGTTACATCAATCTTCTCAGACAACTCGACTATTGTTAAATTTTTACTTTTTCTTATGTTTCTAATCTTTTCTCCAATCAATTTAGTACCCTCGTCATTATAATACTGTTACAAATATTATACACCAAATATTATGTATGTCACGTAAATTATTTTAATAAATAGCAAAATTTTGCTTTCATAACCATACAATAAAAGCTGTTTTTTCCATACAACTCATTAAAATTAGGTTTATTACGAAGTTTGTTAATTTTTGCATATTGATGCTTCATGAGGTGATTTTTTTATATTTATCATGTACTTTTAATTTTTTCTTTTCATATAATGCACAATATGATATAATAATCTATTAAATATTTATTTTGATTAATTAATATTTGTACAGTGTTCAAAGGGGATATAATATGATCGAATATAAAGACAAATATTTAGAAGAAATTCAATACCTTGAAGAGATAATAAATTTATTGAAGTATAAATTGGATTTGGAAACAAGCAACCTTGAAGAGCAGAAGGTGGAACTCATTGCTGCAAGAAAGGAAATGTGGGAAAACACAACGCACTCGTCAGCTGATTTTGATAAACTTTCTGATCTTAACCAGTATTTAAGCGCGCTGCAGGCCCAAACTTTCACGTACACCGAACTGGCCAAGCGAATAGCAAAGTATGAAAAGATGCTTGACAGTCCTTATTTTGCAAGGATTGATTTCACTGAAGACGGCTACGACGACACAGATAAAATATATATAGGACTTTTTAATTTGATGGATGAGGAAACTCACGACATAAAAGTCTATGATTGGCGCGCTCCGATTTCAAGCGTATATTACAGAAATGAACCGGGACCTGTGGAATACAAGGCTCCCGCTGGAATAATCAAGGGGACAATTACTTTAAAAAGACAGTACAAAATAACAAAAGGACAGATGGAATATTTTTTTGACAGCAACATCAACATACTTGATGAAATGCTCATGGAAGCACTGTCACAAAACATGACATCCAAAATGAAGACAATTGTTGAAACAATTCAAAAGCAACAGGACCTTATAATAAGGGATTTGGAAAATGACCTTCTTGTTGTGCAGGGAGTGGCCGGAAGCGGAAAATCATCTGTTGCTCTGCACAGAATTGCATTTTTAATGTATCAGGGACTTAATTACAAGTTAAGCGCCAACAACATCATTGTAATTTCACCTAACCCTCTTTTTTCGAAATACATTTCCAACGTTCTTCCTGAACTTGGAGAAGATAACATCAACGAATTTACATTTGAAAATATATTCTTTAAACTTTATGAAAACAAATTGTCGGTGAAAACAAAAAGTGAAAACTTTGAAAATATAATTTGCGCTGCCACAGAAGAAGAAAGAAGTTTCTTAAGAAGCTACAACGAGTTCAAGGGATCCAAGACATTCAAGGAAATATTAGACCGTTTTGTGTATTATTTTGAGCACAAGATGATAAAATTTGAAGACGTGTATTTCAACGGTGAAATTCTTGAAACCAGACAGCTTTTAAAATCATTTTTATTAAGCGGAAGACTCAACATGCCCACTGCTAAAAAATTAAAAATAATGGAAAACAGAATTATAGAAAAGCTCCATGAAAGAAAATTATCAAGGCGAGACAAAATCGAAAAGGCCGTCGTTAAGCTGAATCAGCATGAATTTGAATCTAAATCATTTACAAGGTTGATGGCAGCCAGAGAAACTTCTACTTTTATTAAAGATCTGCACAAATTCACGGAGTTTGACTGTTTCGAGCTTTACAAGACTCTGTTTGGAAACCGAAAAATATTCGATGCTGTTTCAAAGGGACTGACCCTTCCGGAAAACATCGATAAAATGATTGATTACACCAACTTAAGCCTCCAGGACAGGTATAACATACCCTATGCCGATGGTATGGGTCTTATTTATCTGAAGGTAATAGCAGAAGGATGCGACCTGTTCAGTGACATCAAGCAGGTTGTTGTTGATGAGGCTCAGGATTATTATCCTCTTCATTACCACATATTGAAAAACCTGTACAGAGATGCGCGTTTCACTGTTGTTGGTGATGTGAATCAGTCAGTTGAAAAGAAAAGCGATGTATCCATTTATGATGACATTATAGAAATATTTAATTTTCAAAAAAACAACAAAATATTCCTGAACAAAAGCTACAGAAGCTCTTATGAAATCAGCAAGTTCAGCTCAAAGCTCCTTGATGAAGGAACTTATACAGAATATTTCAAAAGAAACGAAGAGGAGCCGGAAGTTGTTCAGTGCAAAACAACTGAAGAGCTTGACAATAAACTTATTAAGGATATTGAAAACTACAAGTCACAAGGCTTCAACACAGTTGCTGTCATTTGCAAGAACAGGAAGACTGCTTCTGATTTGTATTTCAGAATTGCAGGGCGAACAAGGGTTAAGCTTGTAGACTACCTGGAGGAACAAAGTATCACAGGCACGATCATAGTTCCCGTATACCTTGCAAAAGGCCTTGAGTTTGATGCTGTAATGGTTTACGGAACAGACAGCAAAAATTACAATACAGTCTATGACAAAAAGCTTCTGTACATTGCATGCACACGTGCCCTTCACAGACTGTCACTGTATTATACAGGAAAAATAACCAGGTTTTTAAAGTAAACAAAAAAGCCGCTAGGCGGCTTTTTATTTTCTCAAAGTGATTGATTTTTAAGTTATACGTCTTGATTTTTGGGCAATATTGTCATATAATATTGATTGACTTGATTTTGCGGGTGTAGCTTAGTGGCAGAGTTCCGGCTTCCCAAGCCGGCTGTGTGGGTTCGATTCCCATCACCCGCTCCACAAGAGAAAAAAGTGCTGAACAGCACTTTTTTGTTTTATATTGATAATAAGCTTATATCCATAACTTACTGTTAAAAATCAGAATGGAGCTACCGGCCGGAATCGAACCGGCGACCTACGCATTACGAGTGCGTCGCTCTACCTGCTGAGCCACGGCAGCACATATATATAATTTAATACTTTTTGCATAATTTGTAAATAACAATTTAAAAATTTTCAGCTGCTGTCCATTTTGTTATTTCCTAGGAAATATTGTCGTAACATCACGAAATTTGCTTCATATATTATAGTAAATATATTTTATGAAGGAGAGTTAAAATGGACAAAAATAGAAGAAATAGCATTCAAAACGAGAATGAAATTGCTGAAAATATTGAAAATAACATGAATAACAACAGCATGTATTATATGGATGAAATGAACAACAATGTTTATTCTAACCGTTATAACAACGGAAGATATGACAACAACTGGCGTTATGACAATTATTATGATAATGACAGAAGATATGACAGGCGTTATGACAGAGATTATTATGACAGAATGAGATACTATCAATATCCTTACTGCGACAGATACGGCAGATGCGAAAATCCAATATGGTGGTTATTCTGGCCGTTGTTCTTCCTGTAAAACCACAATTTTTCATAAAAAAAACTTAGGTTACCCTAAGTTTTTTTATTTAAAACTTCCTGCTGCCCGGTTTAACCGGAGCAGAACCTTCTTTGCACAAAGGACAGCTGCCGGCTTCGTAAGTTTCAAATTCCAGCTCTACTGCACTGTAGATTGGAAGAGAAATTTCGCTTGCTTTTCTGTCAACTATGCATCCAAGTCCTACTATCTCTCCTCCGAGGTTTTCTAAAACTCTTGCTGTTTCCATTGAAGATTTGCCTGTTGTAACAACATCTTCCATTATAAGGATTCTTTCGCCCGGCTTTATTTCAAAACCGCGTCTCAATGTCATTAAATTGTTTTCTCTTTCAGTGAAAATTGCTCTTTTTCCAAGCTGCCTTCCAAGTTCATATGCAGCAGTGATTCCGCCCATGGCAGGTCCCACTACCACATCTATTTCCAGATCCTTAACTTTTTCTGCAACTATGGCAATTACTTTTTCTGTTTTGTCCGGATACTGCATCAGCTTTGCGCACTGGCAGTATCTGTTGCTGTGTTTGCCAGAAGAAAGAAGAAAATGTCCTTCCAGAAGTGCTTCGCATTCCTTTAATATTTCCACCACATTTATACTCATCATTATCCTCCATAATTTTATCAGTATTTATATCTTTTATTATTTTCATTCTTAATTCTTAACTCTTCACTCTTAATTTTATTAAATTATCCCTCTTATTTCATCCAGGGATTTAATCTTTTCTTTGTCCATGTATTCTGACAAATTATTAATTATGTCAACTGCAGTGTCAGGCTTGATAAAGTTGCCAGT
>NZ_JAJUJR010000413.1 GCF_029265225.1 Sedimentibacter sp. | reverse complement strand
GAATATGTTTTTTTATTATTATATACAATTCATATGGTTTGTCAAGAGCATTTAAAAAATTTTTTTCGCAGCATATGACAGGGGGACGGGGTTATTGTCATCCTTGCCGGGTGTATGACATATGACATGGGGACGGGGTTATTGTCATCCTTGTGTCAACAACCCCGTCCCCCTGTCACGGTAAGCACCGTTTCCGGTGCTCATTTATTATCTTTCGTTTGAAAACACCAGTTCGTTGTCTTCAGCCGAAATTTTTATTGTGTCTGACTTTTTAACAGAGCCTTTCAAAAGTTCCTCGGAAAGTCGATCTTCGATTTTTCTTCTTATTTCTCTTTGAAGTGGTCTTGCTCCGTAAACCGGATCGAAACCTGCTTCTGCCAAAAAGTCCTTTGCCTTATCATCAAGCTCGATTTTAATGTTCAGCTGTTCAAGCCTTTTAGAAAGATTTTCAATCATCAGTGAAACTATCTGCTTGATATTGTCCTTGCTCAGGGAATGGAACACGATTATTTCATCAATACGGTTCAAAAATTCAGGTCTGAATGTCTGTTTAAGCTCAGTCATTACATTTTCCTTCATTTTTTCATACTCATCTTTTTCTTCGTTGGATGAGCTCGATGCAAAGCCTAGCGTTCTCTGCTTCTTGATTGTGCTTGCTCCTACGTTTGATGTCATGATTATTACAGTGTTCTTAAAGTCCACAGTCCTTCCCTTGGCATCTGTAAGTCTTCCATCGTCAAGAATCTGCAGCAGTATGTTGAACACATCAGGATGTGCTTTTTCAATTTCATCAAACAGGATTACAGAGTATGGCTTTCTTCTTATTTTTTCTGTCAGCTGTCCGCCATCATCAAATCCCACATATCCCGGAGGTGAACCCACAAGTTTTGAAACCGAATGTTTTTCCATGTATTCTGACATGTCAACCCTTATCATTGCATTTTCATCTCCGAACATGGATTCTGCCAGTGCCTTTGAAAGCTCTGTCTTGCCTACTCCTGTAGGTCCGAGGAATATGAATGATCCTATTGGTTTTTTAGGGTCCTTCAGTCCAACTCTTGATCTTCTTATGGCCTTAGCCAACGCTTCAACTGCTGGCTCCTGACCGATTACCCTTTTATGAAGTATGTCTTCCATGTGCAGAAGTCTGTCGGTTTCATCTCCCTGCAGCTTTTTAACAGGAATTCCTGTCCACTGGGAAACAACTTCTGAAATATCCTCGTATCCGATGCTTGAATCCTTTGAATTCTTGGCTGCCCAAAGCTTCTTCTGCTTGTCAAGCTCATCAGTGAGTCTTTTTTCCTCATCTCTGAAAGATGCTGCCTTTTCAAAATCCTGATTGTTTATTGCAGCCTTCTTTTCATTTTTCAGCTCGTTTATTTTATCTTCAATTTCCTTCAGTCCCTTTGGCACTGTGGATGATTTCAATCTTGTTCTTGAAGCTGCTTCATCAATAAGGTCTATGGCCTTATCCGGCAGAAATCTGTCTGAAATGTATCTGTGTGACAACCTTGCTGCAGCATCTATTGCTTCATCAGTTATTGAAACCTTGTGGTGTGCTTCGTACTTGTCTCTTAAGCCTTTCAGAATTTTTATTGTATCATCCACGCTTGGTTCTTCTACAGTTATGGGCTGGAACCTTCTTTCAAGAGCAGCATCCTTTTCAATGTGCTTCTTGTATTCGTCAAGTGTTGTTGCTCCCACAATCTGAAGCTCGCCTCTTGCAAGTGTGGGTTTAAGTATGTTTGAAGCATCAATTGCTCCTTCTGCAGCACCTGCTCCTATTATTGTGTGAAGTTCGTCAATGAAAAGAATTATGTTGCCTGCATTCTTGATTTCATCAATAGCACTTTTAAGCCTTTCTTCGAATTCACCTCTGTACTTGGCTCCTGCAACCATACCTGACATGTCAAGTGTTATTACCCTTTTAGTCTTCAAAGTTTCAGGAACATTTCCCTTGATGATTTCCTGAGCCAGTCCTTCGGCAATGGCAGTCTTTCCTACTCCAGGCTCACCTATGAGGCATGGATTGTTTTTTGTTCTTCTTGAAAGGATTTGAATAACCCTTTCAATTACATCTTCTCTTCCTATTACAGGGTCAAGCTTTC
>NZ_JAJUJR010000407.1 GCF_029265225.1 Sedimentibacter sp. | reverse complement strand
TAATATTAAATAAAAAAGAAATGATAAGAGGTTAATATGGGATGCTGCGGAGGACCAAGTCCAAATAAAATTTATTCTTTTAAAGAATATTTCATTACAACTGTTGTTATTATTGCCATAATTTTATTAATTTATTATCTGAAACAAATTTAAACAAAAAAATAATTCAAGAGGTGGATAATGGGTATAAAAAAAGAGAGAATTAAAGTATATGATATGACCTGTTCTTCCTGTGAAGCAAGAGTTGAAAATGCAGCCTTGAAAACAGAAGGTGTGCACAAAGCCAAGGCAAGCTTCACGGGTCAGTATCTGGACATAGAATATGATGAAGAAACAGTAAAAGTAAAAAAAATAAAAGAGGAGATACTTAAGGCAGGATATTCAACAGAAAAATCAGATCTTAAATTTTTCGGAATATTGATAATAGCTGCTGCAGTTGCAATGCTTGGATTTAACACAAGGGGTTTTAATATGGAAGCAACTCTTACAAATGCTTCCTACGGTGTTTTGTTCCTTGCAGGCGTGCTCACATCAATTCACTGCGTTGGAATGTGCGGTGGAATCATGCTTACACAAAGTATTTCATCAGAAAGCAAAAATAAGTTTGAGGCTATTAAGCCGACTCTTTTATACAATGCAGGAAGAGTTATTTCATACACGATTCTTGGAGCTGTAATCGGAGCAGCAGGATCGGCTTTTTCTCTTTCAATAAAATCTAAAGCTGCCGTTCAGATTATTGCAGGCGCATTCATGATTATGATGGGATTTAACATGGCAGGTTTTGGAATATTCCGAAAATTTCAGTTGCACATGCCCAAATCTTTCTGTAAAATTAAAAGTAAGTATTCATCACCATTTGTGGTGGGACTGCTGAATGGTCTCATGCCTTGCGGACCATTGCAGACAATGCAGATTTTTGCCCTGGGAACTTCAAGCCCTGTAAAGGGAGCATTGGCTATGTTTGCATTTTCTTTGGGTACAGTTCCATTGATGCTTGCATTTGGAGGATTGTCGGGACTGCTGAGCAAGGGATACACAAAGAGACTTCTAAAAATGAGCGGAGTTCTTGTAATTGTCCTTGGACTCATAATGGGCAACAGGGGATTTGCCATAATTGGAATTACTCCGGCAAATGTATTTGCCTTTGACAAAGAAGAAATATCTGCATCCGGCGAAAACACAAATCCAAATGTTGCCAAAGCTGTCATAGAAGATGGAGTACAGGTAATAAGGATGACTGTAAACAGCCAGGGATTCGTTCCAAATGCATTTTATGTTCAAAAAGGAATTCCTGTTAAATGGATTATTGACGGTAAGGAAATAAACACATGCAACAATGCCATAATTGTTCCTTCAATGGATTTGCAGAAGGTTGTAAAGAGCGGTGAAAATATAATAGAATTCACGCCATCAGATAAAGACATAAGCTTCAGCTGCTGGATGGGAATGATAGGCGGAGTTATAAGGGTTGTTGATAAGCTTGATACAGTTGATACAACAGTTGAAGATCCATCTCTTCCACCGCCTGCAGTATCTCCTGACTGCTGTAAGGGCAGTCCCGTCAATGAGGGAGAACAGGTTGATTTAGGAAAGAAAAGCATCTACGGTGATGATATTACAAAGACGCCGACTGAAATGCTCATTGGAAAGGCAGAAGATAACAGCATAACAATTGAAGGCATTGGATATGAATTAAAACCTCTTATTGCAGTGGTGAAAAGCAATGAAACAATTGAAGCAGAGTTTGACCTTGATGAATTTGACGATGCAGACGGTGAGTTTCTGGTGGTTGATGGAATGACAGGCGGAACAGTTGCCTCATTTGACGGAAGCACGGGTTCAGGAAAGATTAAGTTTACAGCAGGTGAAGACGGAATTTACGGTATAATAAAGGACGGAACTGTTCTTGGAGTTGTGAAGACTGTTGATGACCTTGAAGGAGCAGACCTGGAAGAAATAAAAAACAGCATGATCCTCATGCAGTAAAAATTCTTTTTAATGGAGATAAGATGAGCAGCATTTTAATAGTTGAAGATGATGAAAGAGTAGCCGATGTAATCAAGGCATACCTTGAAAGAGAAGGTTACAGAGTGTTTTGGACAGCAAAAGGTATTGACGGCATAGAAATGGCCAGAAAAAACAATCCGGAACTTATTATACTTGACCTTA
>NZ_JAJUJR010000045.1 GCF_029265225.1 Sedimentibacter sp. | reverse complement strand
CTAAAGCCGGACTTGCAGTACTTTCAACTTATGAGGCTAACACGCTAAAGGAAATAATTTTAAAAGAAGATGCCGACAGAATGGCAAAGGTTCCGGGCATCGGCAAGAAGACTGCCAGTAAAATTATCCTTGAACTTAAGGACAAGGTTGGAACGCTGGAAAGCCTGCCGGTTGGAGAAGGTTCTGCTGTTAGTACAGGAAGGGATACTTCTGACATTTTAGATGCTCTCATTTCTTTGGGATTCAGCTCCTATGATGCTAAAAATACTCTTGACTCCATGGACATTGAAGGCAAGAGCGAAAACGACATAATCAAGGAAGCATTGAAAAATATTACTAGGCAGGTATTATAATGTTTGAAAGAGATAATGAAATAGTTGCAAGCACATTCAACAACGGCGAAGAAGACCTGGAATTGAGCTTAAGGCCGCAAAGACTGGCCCAGTACATAGGACAAAACAAAGTCAAGGAAGTTCTGGGAATTTTTATCGAATCTGCAAAAATGAGAAACCAGCCTCTTGACCATGTGCTGCTTTCAGGGCCTCCTGGACTTGGAAAAACAACGCTGGCTAATATAATCTCAAATGAAATGGGTGTGAACATCAGGGTAACTTCAGGTCCTGCCATAGAAAGACCTGGAGATCTGGCTGCAATTCTTACAAATTTAAATGAAAATGACGTACTCTTCATTGATGAAATTCACAGGCTCAACAAGACTGTTGAAGAAATAATGTATCCTGCACTGGAGGATTATGCACTTGACATAATAATCGGAAAAGGTCCTTCTGCCAGGTCCATACGTCTTGATCTTCCAAAGTTTACATTAATAGGCGCAACAACCCGCTCAGGAATGCTTGCTTCGCCCCTGCGTGACCGCTTCGGCGTAATATGCAATCTTGATTTTTACAATTCTGATGACCTTAAGGAAATAGTTCTTCGTTCAGCAGGAATAATAAATGTTGAAATAACTGAGAGCGGCGCAGAAGAAATTGCTAGACGCTCAAGAGGAACTCCGCGAATAGCCAACAGGCTTTTAAAGCGCGTGAGGGATTATGCCATTGTTAAAAGCAACGGCAAAATAGACTCAAAGACTGCAGACAGCGCCCTTAAGATGCTGGAAATAGATGAAGTGGGTCTGGACAAGCTGGACAGAAGGATACTCAATACAATAATTGAATATTACAGGGGAGGACCGGTGGGTCTTGATACTCTTGCAGCTTCCATAGGAGAAGAAAAAGGTACAATTGAAGACGTTTATGAACCATACCTTCTTCAGATTGGTTATTTGAACCGAACACCAAGGGGAAGAGTTGTTACGGAACTTGGATACAGGCACGTGAATAAAATTAAGAAAAATTCTGACCAGATGACAATTGATTTCGAGGGGTAAATATATGAAACTGTTAAAGAAAATTACTATTGCGGCTTTTTTGATGATATTTTTACTGAACTTTACATGCTTCGCAGCAGAAGAGTATTCTGTAAGGGTCAGAGTAAGGTCTCCGAGACTTTACAACCAGCAGGCAGGAATTGAGGGTTACGATGACATAACAGTGTACGAGGAAGATGAAGAAATTTTCACGCTGGGTGAGGATTTAAGCATATTGATAGATTCTTACTATGACGGCAACTACAACTTCCTGACATCAGCAGAATCAGGTTCTGCAAAATACGGTGCTTTTCACACAAGATTAGACGGTACATACGGTTCATATGATGAAGCTGTTGATGCAGCAGATGATTATGAAAATGAAATAAACGGAGATTTTTATCCATTTTACAATGGAAGTGATTACTATGTTTATGCAGGAAATTTCAAGGACAAAAGTTCAGCAGGAGCATTCCTGGGCGAGCTTTCAGACAACGGCATAACAAGCACTGTAGTTTATTCGGATCTGGAAAATATTGTTGTTTTCGACAATTACAGCAACATAGTCTTCATGTATGAGAGCGGACTTGACATTAGATTTTCTTCTATTAACAATGATGAAGATTCAGACATGATAAAAATTGACGGAAGACCATACAGAGGAACCATGGGCTTTAATATAATTGAAGGTTCCAAACTCATTTCAATAAATTATGTCCAGCTTGAAGACTATTTGTACGGCGTTGTTCCCAATGAAATTGCAGCTTCATGGGGAATAGAGTCTTTAAAGGCTCAGGCTGTTGCTGCAAGAACTTACGCCGTTTACAACATCAGACCAAACTCATCATACGGCTATGACCTTGAGGACAATCAAAACAGCCAGGTTTACTGGGGTTATTCATATGAAAAACCATCAACAAATCAGGCTGTGGATGAAACTAAAGGTGAGATGATTTATTACGATGACAAGCTCATCCAGGCGTTTTATCATTCAACAAGCGGAGGAAGCACGGAAAATTCAGAAAATGTGTGGACAGCGGCTCTTCCGTATGCAAGAGGGGTTGAAGACGAATATTCTGACAAATCAGGTTCACCGTACAACCAATGGGTAAAAACTTACGCCAAGGAAGAAATAATAAAAAAATTAAATGCTGACGGCAACAGCGTAACGGATTTATACGGCATACAAATTAAAGAAGTTTCTGAAAATAACAGGGTAATGGAATGTATATTTTTAACTGATAATGGAGAAATTTCATACAAGAAAGAAAATGCAAGACTTCTTTTAGGACTCATGAGTTCATGGTTCACAATTGAAAACGGAAGCGTATTTTACTTTGCCGATGAAAATTCCATAGATACACAAAGCACAAGTGACAGTCAAGGTGTGGTTCCATCAAGAGGAATATTGGATAACATAACTGATGAGGATGAAAAGGAAGAAACTACAGGCACAAAAGTCCTATCTTCAGGCGGCGTGCTTGGAAAATATGCTGTATCAAGCACAGGCAACAAAAAAATAAGCCAGCAAAAGCTGGCATTCATCAGCTCTGAAGGAGTCAAGATAGTTGATACAAATTCAACCCAGTACAGCTTTGACGGAAGAGGATGGGGACACGGCATAGGAATGAGCCAGTACGGAGCAAAGGAAATGGCTGCAGAAGGGTTCAAATACGACGAGATATTAAAACATTATTATACTGGAGTAACAATTAAATGATAGAAAATTTCAAAGATTTTAAAACAAGCGACTTTTATTACCACCTTCCGGAAGAACTAATAGCTCAGACTCCCATAAAGGAACGAGACCATTCAAGACTTCTGGTGCTGGATAAAAAAACAGGAGCAGTAGAACACAAACATTTTTACGATGTCATTGATTATCTGAGCAAGGGAGACTGCCTTGTAATAAATGAAACAAGAGTTCTTCCTGCAAGGCTTTACGGCACAAGAAAAGACACGGGAGCGGTAATAGAGCTTCTTCTTTTAAAAAGAATTGATGATAAATGCTGGGAAACCCTGGTGAAGCCGGGCAAGAAGGCAAAGGAAGGAACAGAGATTGTTTTTAAGGAAAATCTTTTGACAGGAACAATAACTGAAGTCCATGAGGACGGAAACAGAATAATTAAATTTCAATATGAAGGAATTTTTGAAGAGATTCTTGACCAGCTTGGAGAAATGCCTCTTCCTCCTTACATACATGAAAAGCTTGAGGACAAAGAAAGATACCAGACCATTTATGCTAAGAATCCCGGTTCTGCTGCAGCACCAACTGCAGGACTTCACTTTAATGATGAACTGCTGAAAAAGATCGAAGAAAAGGGAATTAAAATTGCAAGACTCACTCTTCATGTTGGTCTTGGAACTTTCAGACCGGTGAAGGCAGAATTTATTTCCGAGCACAAAATGCATTCTGAATATTACGAGTTGACACAGACTGAAGCTGAAAAAATCAATTCAGCAAAAATGGGCGGCTTCAAGGTCATTTCTGTGGGAACAACAAGCACCAGGACTCTTGAGACCATAGGAGATGAAAACGGGCTTGTGAGGGCACAGAACGGGTGGACCGACATATTTATATTCCCGGGATACAAGTACAAGGTAGTGGATTGTCTTATTACAAATTTCCATCTTCCCGAGTCAACACTGGTAATGCTTGTAAGCGCCCTGGCAGGAAAAGAAAATATCATGAATGCGTACAATGAAGCAGTAGAAGAAAAGTACAGATTTTTCAGCTTTGGGGACGCAATGCTTATAAAATAAAAAAAGTGGGTGAATTATGTTTAGTTTTGAACTGATAAAAGAATCAAAGAAATGCAAGGCAAGGCTTGGGAAAATCCATACAAATCACGGTGATATAGAAACGCCCATATTCATGCCTGTTGGAACAAAGGCAACAGTTAAGGCAATGACTCCTGAAGAACTTAAAGATCTGGAGGCTCAGATAATTCTCGGAAACACATACCATTTGTATCTGCGCCCGGGACATGACCTTATTAAGGAAGCTGGAGGGCTTCACAAATTTATGAACTGGGATAGGCCCATACTTACTGACAGCGGCGGATTCCAGGTATTCAGCCTTGGAAATTTAAGAAAAATCAGGGAAGAAGGAGTTGAGTTCCGTTCTCACGTGGACGGATCAAAGCATTTTTTAAGTCCCGAAAAATCCATGGAAATACAAAATTATCTTGGCTCAGACATCATGATGGCATTTGATGAGTGCATACCGTATCCTGCAACAAGGGAATATGTGGAACATTCAATCAAAAGAACAACAAGATGGGCCAAAAGATGCAAGGAGTTCCATGAAAACACCGAAAACCAGGCACTGTTTGGAATTGTGCAGGGTGGTATGTACGAGGATTTAAGAATAGAAAGCGCAAAGCAGATTACTGACCTTGATTTCCCCGGATATGCCATAGGAGGATTAAGTGTAGGAGAGCCAAGGGAGTTGATGTGCCATGTAATGGATTACACCGTTGATCTGCTTCCCAAGGACAAACCAAGATACCTTATGGGAGTGGGAAGCCCAGATTACCTTTTTGAAGCAGTTGAAAGGGGCATAGACATGGCTGACTGCGTCCTTCCAACAAGAATGGCAAGACATGGGGCATTTTTTACAAGTAAGGGACAGCTCACAATTAAAAACGCCAAGTACAAGAGGGATTTTTCTCCAATAGATGAAAACTGCGGCTGCTATACATGCAGAAATTATTCAAGAGCATATATAAGGCATTTGTTCAATGAAAATGAAATCCTCGGAGCAAGGCTTGCCTCAATTCACAATTTATTTTTCTTGATTAATTTGATGAAAAGTATTAGAATTAGTATAAAAGAAGATAATTTCATGAATTTCAAAAAAGAATTTTATGACAATTATGGATATTAATTAACCTAGGAGGAAGTATGCCACAAGAATACAGCGGAATTTTAATGATGATCATTTTATTTGCAGTAATGTATTTTATGATGATCAGACCACAGAAAAAGAAAGACAAAGAAATCAAGGCAATGAGAGACAATTTGTCAATAGGAGACGAAGTTATAACTATCGGTGGAATCCACGGAAAGGTTGTTAAAGTAAATGACGAAGTAGTCACACTGGAAATGGCACATGCAAAACAAAGAGTTGAATTTTCCAAATGGGCTATAGGAAGCGTAGGCAAAAAAGGTAAAGATAAAGCCGAAATAAAAGATGCTGTTGAAGAAACAGAAGAACCTAAAAAAGAAGACGAAGAATAAAAATTAAAAGCCGCTTTAAGCGGCTTTTGTTATGTTATTTATGATTAATTACTTTCTTTAAAACAACTATCACTTCATGAGAAAGAAGCGGAATCATTGATATGAGTATGAGGTTGAACCATTCTCTAAGAGAAAGTTTCACTGTTTCAAAAACAACTGTAAGGAAAGGAATTTCCGTAACAATTATCTGAAGAAGAAGTCCTACAGCAAACGCACCGATCATTGCCTTGTTTTCCAGGTGGTTCATTTTAAACAGAGACTTGTTGTAGTTCCTCATTCCAATGGCGTGGAACAGCTGCGATACTCCCAAAGTTGTAAATGCATATGTCTGGGCATGCATTAAAATGTCCGGATCCTGAAGCATTAGCTTAATTCCTTCAAGAGTTACATTTTGGCCTGCAGCAGTCAAGTATTGAACAGGTGACCATATGAATGCTCCAAGTGTTAATGCTGCAATCATGAATCCGTTGTACACGGTAAATATCAGACCACCGTTGGCAAACAGACTTTCCTTAGGATCACGTGGCTTTGCATCCATTATGTCACTGTCCTTAGGGTCAACACCAAGAGCAAGACCCGGAAGCGAATCTGTAATAAGGTTGATCCACAGTATGTGTATTGACTGAAGCGGTGAAGCAAGACCTGCTGCAATTGCCGTGAACATGGAAATTACTTCTCCGAAGTTTGATGAAAGCAGGAAAAGAACAGTCTTTTTAATGTTCTGATAAATTCCTCTTCCTTCTGCAACTGCCTTTTCAATAGTTGAGAAGTTGTCGTCTGTAAGAACCATGTCTGCAGCTCCCTTTGCAACGTCTGTTCCTGTGATTCCCATTGCAACACCAATGTCAGCAGCTTTAAGCGATGGTGCGTCATTTACTCCGTCACCTGTCATTGATACTATACTTCCATGTGACTTGAATGCCTTGACAATCATAACCTTGTGCTCCGGAGAAACACGTGCAAATACTCGTAAGCTTTCAACAATTTTATTAAGTTCTTCCTGGGACATTTCGTTTAATTCGCTTCCGGTGATGCACTGCGATTCAGAATCTGCAATACCAAGTTCTTTGGCAATAGCAAGAGCTGTGTCCTTGTGGTCTCCGGTTATCATAATTGTCTTTATGCCTGCATTTTTAAATTCCAGAACAGAATTTTTTGCTTCAGGACGAGGAGGGTCAATCATACCTACAAGACCTACAAATGTAAGATCTTCTTCGCTGGCGGAATCGTCATTTTCTTTTATTCCAAGAGCCAGGACTCTTAAAGCTTCCTTTGCCATTTCGCCTGCAGCTTTTGTTATTTCATTTATGTGTTTTTCGGTTATGGCTAAAGTTTCACCGTTTATGAGGATCCTGCTGCATCTTTTAAGAAGAATGTCCATTGCTCCTTTTGTGTAGCTCATTACCTTGTTGTCTTTGTCCTTGTGGACTGTTGTCATAAGCTTCCTTGCAGAATCAAATGACAATTCGTTTATACGCGGCATTTGTCCTTCAAGACCTTCTCTTGTTACGTTCATAAGACTTCCCATGTCCAGAAGCGCAAGTTCCGTAGGATCTCCTATGCGTGAATTGTTTGCTGTGGAAGCGTCATTGCATAATATGAAGCCGTTGCTGAACACTTTGTTGTCATCATAAGAGAGTTCTTTAACATCCTTTGTAATTTCGTCAAAATAAACTTTCAAAACAGTCATTTTGTTTTGAGTGAGTGTTCCTGTTTTGTCTGAACACACTATGCTTACTGCTCCTAAAGTTTCAACTGCAGGAAGTTTTCTAACAATTGTATTTACTCTGACCATTCTTGTAACACCAAGCGCCAGAACAATTGTTACTACGGCTGTAAGTCCTTCAGGTATTGCTGCTACGGCAAGTGAAATGGCAGTAATGAGCATCTCAACCATGTCTCTTCCTTGAAGTACTGCTATACCAAACATTGCAGCAACAATTACTATTGCAACAATTCCTAAAACCTTTCCAAGGTCATTGAGCCTTTTTTGAAGAGGAGTGAGCTCTTCTGTTGCTTCACTTATCATGGTGGCAATTTTTCCAATTTCCGTTTCCATTCCAGTGTAAACCACAATTCCTTCGCCTCTTCCATATGCAACGCTTGTAGAAGAAAAGGCCATGTTCAGCTGGTCACCGATGCCTGTTTCTTCTTCAGCAACATATTCTGCATCCTTGTCAACAGGAACTGATTCTCCGGTCAGTGCCGATTCTTCGATTTTCAAGTTAACTGTCTGGGTGAGCCTTAAATCTGCAGGTATTATTCTTCCTGCCTCAAGAACAACAATGTCTCCTTTTACCAGTTCACTTGCAGGAATTTCTATGATTTTTCCGTCACGCTTAACCATTGCCGAAGGACTTGAAAGATTTTTCAATGCTTCAAGAGCTGCTTCAGCTTTTGATTCCTGAACCACACCAATTATTGCATTAAGCAAAACAACAATCAATATGATTATGGCATCTGTAACTTCATCAAGCATTATTGATATGGCAGCTGCAGCAAATAAAATGTAAATCATGGTGTCCTTAAGCTGAGCCAAGAACATTTGAAGCTTTGTTTTAGATTTTTTTTCAACCAATGTGTTCGGCCCGTATTGTTCGAGCCTTCTCTTTGCTTCTTCCTGACTGAGTCCGTTCTGCTCGGAAGAATTCAACTGTGAACATACGTCTTTTAATTTTTTTTGATAATACATAATTTACTCCTTGTTTTGATATTATAGTATGCCAATCTTTACATAAAAAAAGACTTCTAGCATATCTTTTTTTATGAAAGATATACTAAAAGTCTGGTTACCTGTGTTGCAGTGCAGATCTTCAGCCAGAATATTTCTATCCATGATGTTGACTGAAAATTTAAAACTACTCCCTCTTAGTAAAAAATACTTTACCAAATGTGCAAATTAATGTCAAGATATTTTTTGTATGTTCTTTTTTTTCTGAATATGAATATTAATTAAACAAGAACATGTATCGGAGGTTGTTATGAACATTGGTAAACTCATTAAATATTCCCTGTACTTGCTTATAATGCTGCTGGCTGTTTTTTTGGTCCTGACATTGTACATGTATTTTTTTTCTGATTCTCCGTCAGCTGAAATTGCCTATATTGCAGCAATACCTTTATGTATATTTATTGCTTCGCTTTTGTTTTCAAGAAGCACAAGGGAAAAAGGGCTTATTTGCGGAATAGAAATATGGATTATTTATTTTGCATTTGTTCTTCTTTTGAAAGTTATGTTTCAGATGACGCAGGAAATAAGCATTGTTCAAAACCTGATTTATCTGCCTGTTGCAGTGCTTGGAGGAATTCTGGGTGTAAACATGAAACACAGGGCCGTTCAAAAATAAGAAGAAGATTATTCAAAATTTATAAAAAAATGCTTTTAAATAATCTCCAAAAATGCTATAATTTATAAAGCTTATAAGGAGGTTCAATATGGTACATATAAAAACATTAAACAACACAAAGTTAACAGATAATATGAATGTAAAAGGATGCGGAGAATGCCAGACTTCATGTCAATCTGCATGTAAAACTTCTTGTACAGTAGGAAATCAAAAGTGCGAGAACAAATAATGGTAGTGGCTTAGCCACTACTTTTTATATGATAGGAACTTTTCTTTCCTATCATATAAAAACGCGTATGAGTTTTACGCGGGCGGGGGACATGGTACTCGTAGCGTAGTTGCGGAGCAACTTTTTATGTTAAAGGAAAAGCGGAGGAAACAATGATACACATATTTAAAATGGACGACATGCATTTTGCCCTGGACACAAGCAGCGGACTGGTTCATGTTGTTGACGAAGTAATATATGATTTGCTGACAGATGAAAATTTCAAAAATGAAGATAAAGTGAATGACATAAAAAATAAATACGGGGCAGATACAACTGAAGAAGCTGTTTCCGAAATCAAGTATTTAATCGAGAACAAAATGCTTTACACTGATGACGCTAATGCAGTCAATAAAATAAAGCCTGCCATTAAGGCAATGTGCCTGAACATGACACATGACTGCAACTTAAGATGCGAATATTGTTTTGCTTCCCAGGGAAGCTACAACGGTGAAAGAAGCTACCTTAGCTTTGAAACAGGCAAGAAAGCATTTGATTTTCTTGTTAAGAGTTCAGGCAAGAGAGTGAATCTTGAAGTGGATTTCTTCGGCGGCGAGCCTCTCATGAATTTTGAAACAATTAAAAAACTTGTTGAATATGCCAGAAGTCTTGAAAAAGAACACAACAAGCATTTCAGATTCACTGCAACAACAAACGGTGTGTTGTTAGATGACGAAAAAATAGATTACCTCAATGAAAACATGGACAATGTGGTATTGAGCATAGACGGAAGAAAAGAAACAAACGACCACATGAGAAAAACCGTGAATCAAAAGGGAAGCTACGATGTAATCACTGAAAACTTCAAAAAATTCGTAGCAAAGAGAATGGACAAGGATTATTTTGCAAGAGGAACATACACTGCATACAACCTTGACTTCTCAGAAGACGTAAAGCACATGAGAGACTTAGGTTTTGACAAAATTTCTGTTGAGCCTGTTGTTGCAAAACCTGAAGAAAAATATGCACTGAAGGAAGAACACCTTGACATTCTGAAAGCTGAATATGAAAAGCTGGCAAAAATGTACCTTGATTCATATGACAGCAAGGATAAGAAGTTCCAGTTTTTCCACTTCAACATCGAACTTGACGGAGGACCGTGCATTTACAAAAGAAGCATAGGCTGCGGAGCAGGAACTGAATATGTGGCTGTTACTCCAGAGGGAGATTTGTATCCATGCCATCAGTTTGTAGGACAGGAAGAATTCATCGTAGGCAATGTTGATGAAGGAATCGTGAAAGATGAAATAATAGATATGTTCAAAAACGTGTCTGTAAATGAAAAGCCTGTATGCAGGGATTGCTGGGCAAAATATTACTGCAGCGGGGGCTGCCATGCAAATGCATACAATTTTAACAAGGATTTCAAGGTTCCATATAGCGTAGGCTGTGAGCTTGAGAAAAAGAGAATTGAATGCTCAATTTACATAAAGGCCAGATTAGCCCAGTAAATTGCAGAATTATTGGTTTAAAAGCAAAAAATAGTGGTAAATATATATTGATGTATAGTATAATGTAGGTGATTATAAACAAATAAAGTTTACCTGAGAGGAGTGTTACTATGCAAATTGGTTTTATTTTAATACTGGTTATTGCAATTTTTGTTGCAATCTTTTCCATTCAAAACGGAACACCGGTACCGGTTGATTTATTCCTGGCTCGTTATGAAATGCCGCTTGCGCTTGTTATGATGGCATGTATAATCATAGGTATCTAACGCCCTAAAGGAAGCGCTTATCCGTGCGCACGGTTTGGTATAGCCAGG
>NZ_JAJUJR010000240.1 GCF_029265225.1 Sedimentibacter sp. | reverse complement strand
GTTTTCCATGTCTGAAATGTTTATTGTTTCCTGCTCTTTAGCAATTGAAGGAGTAGGCTTTATGGCTGTCCTGAATACAACAGGCATTCCGTTTGTAATTCCCCCCAGTATTCCTCCGTTGTTGTTGCTTTTTAAAAGTACTCTGCCACTCTCTGCATAATATGGGTCGTTTGACTCTGAGCCCTTCATGCTTGTTATGTCGAACCCTGTTCCAAATTCAATGCCCTTCACTGCAGGTATGGAAAAAATCATGTGAGCAATTTTGCTCTCAGCAGAATCAAAAAAAGGCTCTCCGTATCCAGCAGGAATGTTAAGTATTATTGTTTCTGCCACTCCTCCCACAGAATCCCCTTGTTCCTTAGCCATTAATATTTCCTGCTGCATCATTTTTTTTGCTTCATGGTTTATGACAGGAAATTCCATGTTCCTTAAATCCAGAATGTCTTCTTTATTTCCGAAATCACTGTCATCAGCAATGTTGTATATTTTTTTAATTCGCGTACCTACGAAAATCCCCTTGTAGTTTTCAAGAATCTGCATGGCAAGTGCCCCTGCGAACAAAAGAGGAGCTGTGATTCTTCCTGAAAAATGCCCGCCTCCGCGGTAATCGTTGAAGCCTGAATATTTTACATGGCCAGTATAGTCCGCATGTCCAGGGCGCATGGCAGTCTTAAGTTGTGAATAATCCCCCGACCTTGTATCCTGATTCAATATTATTGCACAAAGTGGGCTGCCTGTAGTCTTTTCTTCAAATAAACCGCTTACAATACTCGTCTTGTCACTTTCTTTCCTGGCTGTTGAAAAACTGTTTTTTCCGGGAGCTCGTCTCTCCATCTGCTTTTCTATGTAACTTAAGTCTATTTCCAGTCCGGAAGGCAGTCCGTCTATTACAACGCCTATGGCATCGCCGTGAGATTCACCGAATATGCTTACTTTTAATTTATTGCCTATTATTGAACTCATTTATTTTTCCCCCAAGCATTTTATAATGTTCCCAGAAATCAGGATACGATTTGTTGACCGCCATGCAGTCAGTAAGTATTATTTCTTCACGGCACCTTGTAGCAGCCACAGCAAGAGACATTGCTATGCGGTGGTCATTCCAGCTGTCAACAACTGCACCTCCATCTAATAAATCTCTTCCCTTTATTACAAGCCCGTCCTTTTGTTCCTCTATTATGGCCCCAAGCTTTCCAAGTTCGGTTGAAATAGCCTTCAGCCGGTCAGATTCTTTTATTCTTAATCTTTCTGCATTGATTATATTTGTAGTAACTCCATTCTTTAGGGATGCGAGAACTGCAAGAATGGGAACAAGGTCCGGTATCTGTGATGCGTCTATTGTGACTTCCTCCGACCCGCTGTCGTATTTTCTTACAATATTTACAATTTCCTTGTCTCCCTGCAGCGAATCCATGTTGAGTCCAACACAGTCCACATTGTTTCCTATTTCCTTTGCAACAATGAAAAACGCAGCCTGTGAATAATCTCCTTCAACAGTGTAATGGGCATTTTTATACGCAGATTTTCCGCTTATTTTAATCTCCCTGTAGCCGTTGTTTTCTATGGAGATGCCGAACTTTTCAAGCATACTGATGGTAAGGTCAATGTAGCCTTTTGACTCCATGTTGTCCCTTATTCTTATTGATGAATCCTTTTCAAGAAGGGGGAGTGCAAACAACAAACCTGATATAAACTGAGAGCTGACCCCTCCGGTCATTTCATAAGTTCCACCATTTAATTTTCCTCTTGCCTTTAAAGGAAGCTGCCCATCGCTTGTTTCAAAATCTATGTTATCTTTTTTGAATATTTCGTAAAACACATCAAGAGGTCTCTTGGACAGATTTCCGGAGCCTGTGAATGTGCATTCATCTGCAAGCATCATTCCGACGGGTATCAAAAACCTAAGTGTTGACCCTGATTCCCTGCAGTTTATATTAACTTTGGCAGCTGTCCCTTTGCTTCCTTTTATATGAAGTGTACGGTATGAACCGTCACCTGAAATTTCAACTTCGGCTCCAAGCTGTCTCATGCCTTCGATTGTAGCTTTGATATCTTCTGACAAAATAACATTTTCCACAATGCTTTCTCCAGAGCTTAAGCCAGCACAAATTACTGCCCTGTGGCTCATGCTCTTTGATGGAGGAGCAAATATTTTTCCGTTTAGTTGTGCTGGCTTAATTATAATTGCAGACATAATTTTCTCCGTTAAATGAATTTGCTTATTTCTTCTTCTGAAATGCCTTGTATAAATGCATTTCCTATATCCTTTAAAATTATCAGGTTCAATTTGCCTGATATGTTCTTTTTATCAATCAAAAGGATTTTTCTTATTTCTTCCTTGTTCAAATCCGGTGTCATGTATTCTATATGGAAGTTTTCAAGTATTTCCTTAATTTTTTCCGACGTTCCCTTTTGGGTGAGACCAAGCTCTTCACTTTTTCTTGTTATCCAGTACATTCCCATGGAAACAGCCTCGCCGTGAGAATATTTTTCATAGTTGAAATATTTTTCTATGGCATGACCTATGGTGTGCCCGAAATTCAAAAGCATCCTGATGCCCTTGTCCTTTTCATCCATTTCAACCGTTTCTTTTTTAATGCTCAAACATCTGAATATAATGTCCTCTATGTTTTCAAAAAGTTCCAATTTGCTTTTCATGCCAAGAAGCATGCTGAACAACTCTTTATCCCTGATGCATCCGTACTTTATGGCTTCCCCCAAACCGTCCCTCACAAACTTATCAGGAAGACTGTTAAGCACGTCAGGGTCCACAAGCACAAGTCTCGGATGATAAAAGCTTCCTATAAGGTTTTTTCCTTCGTCAAGATTTACTGCAACCTTGCCGCCTATGCTTGAATCTATTTGTGCCAGAAGAGATGTTGGAATCTGCACGAAATCAATTCCTCTTAAATATGTAGATGCTGCAAAACCGGCCAGATCACCCACAACACCGCCTCCAAGTGCAACTGTCACATCGCCCCTTGTTATGCCCATATCAACAAGATTTGAGTACACATACTTTAAGGTATCAACTGTCTTGCTTTGTTCTCCGGGCTTTATAACAATGAACCCCGCAGTATAGTTTTCACCAGCCAAAGATTTTTTTAATATTTCACCGTATAAACCATACACATTTTCATCAGTTATAACCGCAATTTTTTTGCCGCTGTAAATTTTTCGTATTTCACGGCCTGCATTTTTTATTATTCCTTTTTCTATAAAAACGTTGCTTGTAATATTGCCCAGATCTATTTTAAGCTCTTTCATAGTTCATCTCTTTTCTCAGCATGCTGCTGTTTTTAAAAACCGTCTTCAAGGAATCGACATCATCGCTGTCAATCATGCTGGATATATTCTTTATGTCCTTCATTACAGCCTCAAGCTCCTCAAGAATATTTTGTTTGTTTTCATGAAGGAGTTCGCTCCACAGCTCACAGTTTATGTCTGCAACCCTTGTAATATCCCTGAAGCTTCCTCCTCTTACGTCCCTGCTCCCTTGGAAGCTTTTGCTGTTCATCATGATGCATGCCAGTATGTGCGGGAGCTGGCTTGTGTATGCAATTATCCTGTCATGTTCTTCCGGTGACATTTCAATTATTTTCTTAAATCCTATTGTATATAGAATTTCCTTTAAAAGCAACACCGCTTCCTTATTGCTTTTTTCATCGGGAGTGATGATGTAGTTTGTGCCTTGAAATATGTTTCCGTCGGAATATTTGTAACCCATGCTTTCCTTGCCAGACATGGGATGACCTCCTATGAATTCACAGTCGCTCCTTAAAACATTCCTTGCTTCAGCAACAATTTTTTCCTTTATTCCTGAGGTGTCGGTTATCAAGGCTCCATGTTTGAAATTATCCCTGTTGTTTTTCATGAAATCAAGGGCCGTGTTGGGATATGTGCACAAAATCACCATGTCGGAATTGCTGAGAGGAATTTTTTCATCTTCAAAGAAATCATCTATTATTCCCGACTCATGAGCTTCCTTTAAGGCATCCCTATCAAGGTCCACAGCCCATATGTTTTTTACCTTCAAGTTTTCCCTTATGGCCTTGGCCATGGAGCCTCCTATGAGGCCCAACCCAACTATTGTAATATTAAAGCCGCATGCCTTATCCATAATGCACCTCTAAATTTCCCTGTCTTCTACCTGAGCAAGAATTCTCAATTTTTC
>NZ_JAJUJR010000490.1 GCF_029265225.1 Sedimentibacter sp. | reverse complement strand
TCTCCATGGCGGAGAATTTTTTCATCATTTTCTTCATATCATCGTATTGTTTCAAGAGCTGATTTACTCTTTGCACGGAAGTTCCGCTGCCTGCTGCGATTCTTTTTCTTCTGCTTCCGTTGATGATATTCGGATTTGCTCTTTCTTTCTTTGTCATGGACTGTATTATGGCTTCGGTGAAAACCAATTCTTTTTCATTGATTTTCAAATCCTTGAGTTTTTTGTTCTGTCCCATGCCTGGAATCATTCCAAGCAAATCTTCAAGAGGGCCCATGTTTTTCATCTGCTGAAGCTGCTGCAAAAAGTCATCCAGGTTAAAGTCCTGCTTCTTAAGCTTCTTCTGCATTTCTATGGCTTGTTTTTCATCAAAAGCATCCTGTGCCTTTTCAATAATTGAAAGGACATCTCCCATGCCAAGGATTCTTGAAGCCATTCTGTCAGGATAGAAAATTTCAAGCTGATCCATTTTCTCGCCAACTGACAGGAACTTAATAGGTTTTTCCACAACATTTCTTATGGATAATGCAGCTCCGCCTCTGGCGTCGCCGTCAACCTTTGTAAGGATTACTCCCGTTATGTCAAGGTACTGGTTGAATGTTTCAGCAACCTTTACAGCATCCTGACCTGTCATTGCATCCAGAAGGAGCAATATTTCTTCCGGCTTGACTGTCTGTTTTATCTGAACAAGCTCATCCATGAGGCTTTCATCTATGTGCAGACGACCGGCGGTATCTATTATCACAACGTCAATGCCGTGCTTCATGGCATATTTCATTGCTTCTTTGGCTATTGTTACGGGGCTTGTTTTGTCGCCCATCTGGAAAACAGGAACTCCTACGCTTTCACCCACAACTTCAAGCTGCTTGATGGCAGCAGGTCTGTATATGTCGCAGGCAACCAACAGAGGTTTTTTCCCGTCTTTTTTAAGTTTTCTTGCAAGCTTTCCTGTTGCAGTAGTCTTACCTGCACCTTGGAGGCCGCACATCATAAAGTATGTTATGTCATTAGGATTAAATTTAAGTTTGCTTTCGCCCTGCT
>NZ_JAJUJR010000276.1 GCF_029265225.1 Sedimentibacter sp. | reverse complement strand
CATTATTTTAGAAATTTCATCAGTGTTTTTAGGTTTTACAACAATGGAATTTTCATCAGCTTCAGGTCTCATTGCCTTTTCAATTTGGTCATACATATATGAGATTTTCTGGGTAGGGTTAGTTATAACGTAATCTTCACCAACAATATCAATCAATCTATTTACAGTTTTTAATTCCATGTTTCCTCCTGTGTCAAATCTCTTATGAGCTGGGGTACAACTTCATATATGTCTCCCACATAGCCATAGTCTGCTACTGAAAAAATAGGTGCTGAAGGGTCAGAGTTAATTGCAATTATTTTTCCTGATTCCTTCATGCCTGCCAGGTGCTGAGGAGCCCCAGATATTCCGCATGCTATGTAGATTTTTGGTTTCACACGGTTTCCGCTGTATCCTACCTGGATGCTGCTTGAAACCATTCCTGCATCAACTAATGCCCTGGATGCTCCCATTACGCCGCCCAATTTATCAGCAAGTTCCTGAATCATTTTCAGGTCTTCCTTTTTCTTTATGCCCCTGCCTGCCGCCACAACTATTTGAGCTTCAGTTATGTCATTTTTTTCATCTGAAAACATTTTAAGAACTTCAGAGTTCACGTAATTGCTCATGTAAGGTTCGATTTCAACAACATTTGTTTTTCTGGATTCATCCTTATCAGCTTCAGGGAATTCCTTGTATCTTATGGTTGCTATCTGAGGATATGTTACTGTTTTAATGTGAGCAAGGATGTTGTCGCTGAATGCAGGTCGTATTTGTATTAAATTTCCGTCTTCATCAATTTTTAAATCCGTACAGTCTGCCGTAAGGCCTGTCTTCAGGGCAGCTGCAATTCTGGGAGCCAGGGAACGTCCAAAGTTTGTTGCTCCCACCAGCAATATTTTTGGTTTAAATTCATTTATGAATTCAACAATATTTTTTTTGTAAATGTATTCTTCAGGATTGGAGAATACATCTGATTTTATATAATAGACAGTTTCTGCACCTCTTTGATTAAGTTCTTCTAATTCAATGATGGCTGGACCAATCATAAGGCAGCTGACAGGCTCGTGAAGTTCTTTTGCCAGTTCCTTTGCCTTGCCCAGAAGTTCATAGCTTATTTTGTGTATGAAGCCATCTTTTTGTTCTGCTAAAACTAATATACCACTGTTGCCCATGTCTACCTCCTGACTCCTATTGTTTCGTTTTTGATTATTTCTTTAAATGAATTGTAGTCATCTCTTAAAATCAGGCTTTCTCGTTTAATTGCTTTTGGTATTTCAATTTTTGAAACTTTTGTGGGAGAACCCTTAAATCCTGTGGATTCTTCTGAAATATAGACTGACAAATCTTCAAGGGATATTGTTTTTACATGGATTTCCAAAGACTCAAGCTTTCTGTTCACAGTAGGCAGTCTTGGATGATTGATGTTTTTTGTGACACCTATGAGGGCGGGAAGCTTCATTTTCCTTTCCTGCTTGCTGCCGCATATTTCTTCTATTGTAACTGTTATATGTTCATTTGTAAGTTCATCAATTTTATCAACATAGTAAGCATGAGGAATGTCAAGAAATTCAGCCACTTCAGCACCAACCTGAGCTGTATCGCCGTCAACAGATTTTTCGCCGCATACAATCAAATCGAAGTTTCCAAGGTATTTAACAGCAGCAGACAATGTCATTGCTGTAGCGCAGGTGTCGGCACCTCCGAATTTTCTGTCAGTCAATAGAATTCCTTCATCTGCTCCGCGGGCATATGCGTCTCGTATGGATTTTTCTGCTTTTGGCGGTCCCATGGTTAAAACCGAAACCTTAGCTCCATATTGATTTTTTATGTTTACTGCTGTCTGAAGGGCATTAATATCAAAGGGATTGATTTCAGATTCTGCTGATGATCTGTCTACAACGCCTTTATCACAGTCAAATTTTACTTTTGTCATATCAGGTACTTCTTTTACAAGCACAAGTATTTTCATTGTTAACTCCTTAATATGGTTATACGTTACATAATGGATTCGTGGTCTTACCACTATGATTATAGCATATCATATCAGAAAGTGCAAGCATTAGTTATAAAATATTATTAATGTGAATATTTAAAACTAATATTAAATTATTGCAACAATTTATTGAATTATTTATTCAAATGGTATAAAATTGTAAATAATATGACAGATAAGGAGCAATCATGTTTGAGATAATTGAAAACAAAAAAATATCCCAAATGGTAATTGAACAGATACAAGGCATGATCATGAGGGGTGAACTTAAAAACGGCGACAAGCTTCCTCCTGAAAGAGAACTCACTCAAACTTTAAATATCGGACGTCCTGCATTGAGAGAAGCTTTAAAGGCTCTGGAAGTAATGGGTGTAATAGAAAGCCGCCACGGACAGGGAAATTTCGTTGTAAACAATACAGAAAACAGTGTTTTCAAGCCTCTTTCTCTTTCATTCAAGCTTTCCAACGGAAATATTGAAGAAATACTGGAGCTCAGGCGTTTGATTGAAGATTATACAGTGAAGCAGGCAGCCATTCTGTCTGATGAAAAAGAAACCGAGAAACTTCGTGAAATACATAATGCCATGATTAATGCAGAAACAACGGAGGAAAAGTCGCAGTTTGACAAACAGTTTCATTATGAAATAGCAAGAATAAGCAAAAACATATTAATAAACAGTTTGTTTGAAAGCACTTCCTATCTGTTTGACAGTTTCATCAACAAGACTGTAAGGATGTCTTTTTTCGGCGAAGATTCAATAGATAAAATATATGATGAGCACCTTAATATAATTAAAGCAATTGAAAAACATGATGATAAAGAAGCTGCCAAAATGATGCAGATTCATATGAACAACATTGATGTGTTTTTACTGAATGAGCAATAATTAAACTTAAAAAATAAGGTGGTTTCCTTGGGCGGAAACCACCTGTTTTTATGCTATGCCGAATAAATTTGTAAGAAGGACGATGATTGGAAGCGCAATGATTGTTTTTTCAAGGAATAAAGCAAGCACTCCTTTGAAATCAACAGGCATCTTTGAAGTGATTATAAGAGTTCCAACTTCTGTCATGTAAATTATCTGAACCAGTGAAAGTATTCCTATTACAAATCTTGTTTTAAGCGATACTATGTTTGCTGCCAGCACAGCAGGAAGGAACATATCAACAAATCCTACTATTGTTGCAGGAGCTGCAGCAAATGCTTCTTCTATTCCCAACAGCTGCAGGTAGTATCCAAATGGAACTGAAAGCCAGTCAAATATTGGAGTGTAAGTAGCCAGTATGCAGGCTATTGTACCAAAGGACATAACAAGAGGAGTAAGCTGAAATACTATTCCCAAGAACATGTCAATGCCCTTGTATAAAACTCCCTTCACATCAGGTGCTGTTGCAGCCCTTTCTACAGCAAGCTTCAGTGCCCACTGGGATTTTGATATTCCTTCAGGTTCAACTTCATTTACCTGTTTGCCAACAGGTGCATAATATTCATCAGGATACTTGCAAAGAGGTGGAATTCTTGTCATTATTACAACGCTCAAAATTCCTGTGATGCTCAGAATTGCATAAAACGGAATGAACAGGTGG
Source organism: Sedimentibacter sp. (assembly GCF_029265225.1). GTDB lineage: Bacteria > Bacillota > Clostridia > Tissierellales > Sedimentibacteraceae > Sedimentibacter. The sequence continues at coordinate 143 of NZ_JAJUJR010000276.1, read as the reverse complement.
TCAACCTTAAGCATTGCAGCTATAACAAGACAAAATGGAAGAGATACTGCTGAAAAGCATGAAGCAATGGTGATTGCTTCTCTTGCTGTGTAATAGCCCTGTTCGTACTGTGTGGTTGTAAGAACAACTCCAACGTTGCAGTT
>NZ_JAJUJR010000216.1 GCF_029265225.1 Sedimentibacter sp. | reverse complement strand
TAATATTATAAATATATATTAATACTTAATCATTCAACTAATTATTCATCTTTGGTTATTAATAATATCCTATTATCATTATATGTAAATTTTCAAAAATGATTATACCATACTAATCCATAATACTGCAAGAAAAAAGACTTCTCCGAGGAGAAGCCTTTAAAATTCCTATTTAATTTTATTGGAATAATTTCAGCAATATTCCGCCGTACTGTGCAAGCATTGGTCCGAATACCAGTGAAACAACTGTCATAAGTTTTATAAGAATGTTGATTGAAGGTCCTGAAGTATCCTTGAATGGGTCTCCAACTGTATCTCCAACAACTGCTGCCTTGTGAGCTGCGCTTCCTTTTCCGCCGTGAGTTCCTGATTCAATGTATTTTTTTGCATTGTCCCAAGCTCCGCCGGCATTTGACATCATGATTGCCATAAGAACGCCTGATACAAGTGCTCCTGCCTGTAATCCGCCTAAAGCTTCAGTTCCTAAAAGGAATCCAACCAGCAATGGAACTACAACTGCCAAAAGACCTGGAACGATCATTTCTCTTAAAGCTGCTGCTGTAGAAATATCAACGCATCTTCTGTAGTCTGGTTTGTCTTTTCCTTCCATGATGCCAGGCATTTCTCTGAACTGTCTTCTAACTTCTTCAATCATTGAGAATGCTGCTTTACCAACTGCGCTCATTGTAATAGCTGAGAACAGGAATGGAAGCATACCGCCTATGAACAAACCTGCTATAACTGTTGGCTCTGTCAAGCTGATTGTTGTGATTCCAACAGCCTGAGTATAAGATGCAAACAGTGCCAATGCTGTCAAAGCTGCTGAACCAATTGCAAATCCTTTACCAATTGCTGCTGTAGTGTTTCCAACTGAGTCAAGTTTATCTGTGATTTCTCTTACTCCGTGTGGCAATTCGCACATTTCAGCAATACCGCCGGCATTGTCTGCAATAGGACCGTAAGCATCAACTGCAACTGTCATACCTGTTGTAGAAAGCATACCTACTGCTGCAAGAGCTATACCATACAATCCTTTAATTGAATCCATTCCATTTGCAGTGTAACCTGCTATGAAATAAGCTCCGATAATACCAACAGCCAAAACAACTATTGGATATCCAGTTGATCTCATACCAACTGACAAACCGCTGATAATTGTTGTTGCTGCTCCAGTTTCAGACTGGTCAGCAATTTCCTGAACATATTTATAATCACCTGAAGTATAGATTTCAGTAATTTTAGCAATAATTAAACCAACTGCCAAACCGAATACGATTGATCCAAATGGCTGCAAGCCTCCAAGGATAGACTGGCTCAGGAAGAATGCTGCAATAATAACTACCAATGAACTCATATATGTACCCATGTTTAAAGCTTTTTGTGGGTTAGATCCTTCTTTTCCTCTTACGAATAATGTTCCTATTATTGAAGCCAGAATACCTACTGCTGAAATCAATAGAGGGAATAAAACTCCGTTGCCGCCTTCATAAGCGATAACGCCAAGTGTGATTGATGAAACAATTGCTCCAACATATGATTCAAACAAGTCAGCTCCCATACCTGCAACGTCACCAACATTGTCACCAACGTTATCTGCTATAACTGCTGGGTTTCTTGGGTCGTCTTCTGGTATACCTGCTTCAACCTTACCAACAAGGTCAGCTCCAACGTCTGCAGCTTTAGTGTAGATACCGCCGCCAACACGTGCAAACAATGCTATTGAAGAAGCACCAAGACTGAATCCTGTGATGATACTTGCATCTTTGAACAGCAGCCAGAATGCACCTGTTCCTAAAAGTCCAAGACCAACAACAACCATACCCATTACAGAACCGCCTGAGAAAGCAACATCCAGTGCTTTGTTCATTCCTGAAGTTCTTGCAGCATTAGCTGTTCTTACGTTTGCTTTTGTAGCAACTGTCATTCCGAAATATCCAGCCAATATAGAAAATCCTGATCCTACTGCATATGCCAATGCAGTTGTCCAGCCGATTCCAAATCCAAGAATAACGAACAAAATAATAGCGAAGATTCCAACTGATTTGTATTCTCTTGCAAGGAATGCCATTGCACCTTCATGAATGAATGAAGAAATTTCTTTCATTCTGTCTGTACCAGGTTCAACCTTATTGATGCCCATTGCTTTGTAGTAAGCAAAAAGCAATGCCAAAACCCCAACTATAGGGGCTATAATTAAAGTACCCATTTGTTTCTTTCCTCCGTAGTTTAAATAAAATTTTTCATAAGAATAATTACATAACAATATTGCTTATAATTTAAGTGATAAGCAACATACAATGAAGTGATGTATCGTTTTCTTATGCACACAAAAGTGCACGACACTAAGTGCCGGTCACTGTTATACAACATTTAAAATTCTAAATAGAATTCACAAATATTATTACCAAAAAATTACAAAATATTACTGAATTGCTACTAAAATTAATGAAGAAATAACGAAAATAACCGCTGAAACAGCTGTAGCTTTTTCAAGTTTTCCTTCAAAGCTTCTGCCTTTGTTTCTACCCCAGATAGATTCAGCTCCTCCGGCAATTTCTCCAGACAAACCTGCTGATTTACCTGATTGCAGCAAAATACTTGCTATTAAAATTAAACTTGCTATTATTAAAAATATTCTTACTACTATTTCCACTATACACACCTCCTGTTACTGTCTTCTCTTAAATAACAGTAGAATTATAACATTAATAATGTTTTAAATCAACATTTTTTCAATAATAATTAAAAATTATGGGAAAGAATTTAGGCTAAGCCTTAACTTTCCCATAATTGTTTACTTATATAACAATTTATTTATTTATTTTTTTATGTTGTAGAAAACTTCCATTCCTTTGTACTGAGCAGTATCTCCAAGAATATCTTCAAGTCTTAAAAGCTGGTTGTATTTAGCAACACGGTCTATTCTTGAAGGGGCTCCTGTTTTAATTTGTCCTGCGTTTACAGCAATTACAAGATCTGCAATTGTTGCATCGTCAGTTTCTCCTGAACGGTGTGAAACTACGGCTGTGTATCCTGCTCTTTTTGCCATTTCAATTGCATCAAGAGTTTCTGTTATTGTTCCTATTTGATTTAATTTTATTAATATTGAGTTTGCAACCTTAAGGTCAATTCCCTTCTTAAGTCTCTCAGTATTTGTAACAAATAAATCATCTCCCACAAGCTGAATTCTTCCACCAAGTTTTTCAGTAAGTATCTTCCAGCCTTCCCAGTCTTCTTCATTCATGCCGTCTTCTATTGAAATGATTGGATACTTGTTAACAAGATCAACATAAAAATCAACCATTTCTTCCTGAGTGAATTTTCTTCCTTCTCCTTCAAGAGTGTATATTTTTGTTTCAGGATTGTAAAGGTCAGTTGCAGCAACGTCAAGTGCAAGCATTATGTCTTTTCCAGGAACATATCCTGCTTTTTCGATTGCTTCAACAATTGTAGCCAAAGCTTCTTCATTTGATGTAAGATTTGGAGCAAATCCTCCCTCATCTCCAACTGCAGTGTTAAGTCCCTTTGCTTTAAGAACACTCTTAAGGCTGTGGAAAATTTCAGCACCCATTCTAAGCGCTTCTTTGAAGCAGCATGCTCCAACCGGCATTACCATAAATTCCTGAATATCCACGTTGTTGTCGGCGTGCTGTCCGCCGTTTAATATGTTCATCATAGGAACGGGCAGAGTTTTTCCGTTTACTCCTCCAAGGTACTGATAGAGTTCAAGTCCCAGTGTATCAGCTGCAGCCTTTGCAACAGCCATGGATACTCCAAGTATTGCATTAGCTCCCAGCTTTCCTTTGTTTGGTGTGCCGTCCAGTGCTATTAAAAGCTTGTCGATTACCAGCTGGTCAACAGAATCTCTTCCTATAAGTTCAGGAGCTATTATGTTGTTTACATTGTCAACAGCTGTCAAAACTCCTTTGCCAAGATACCTTGATTTGTCACCGTCTCTTAGTTCAACTGCTTCAAAAGCTCCTGTTGATGCTCCTGAAGGTACTCCTGCTCTTCCGTATCCGCCTGATTCAGTCCAGACTTCAACTTCTATTGTGGGATTACCTCTTGAATCAAGTATTTCTCTTGCATATACATCTGAAATTATTGTCATTTTATTTCCTCCGTTATTATTTTTCTATCAAACTTTGACCTGTCATTTCAACAGGTTTTTCCAGCCCCATGAGGTCCAGCATGGTTGGTGCAATGTCTGCAAGTATGCCTTCTCTCAGCTTGAATTTTCTGTTGTTGTGAACAACAATGAATGGAACCTTGTTTGTTGAATGGGCTGTAAGCTTTGCATGTGTGCCCGGGTCAATCATTTCCTCACAGTTGCCGTGGTCAGCACATATGAGCGCAATTCCGTCTGTTCTTATTAAAAAGTTCACTATTTCTCCAAGACATCTGTCAACTGTTTCAACTGCCTTTATGGCTGCTTCTATGTCGCCTGTGTGTCCAACCATGTCAGGATTTGCAAAGTTGATTATCATAACCTGGTACATGTCCTTTTCTAGC
>NZ_JAJUJR010000156.1 GCF_029265225.1 Sedimentibacter sp. | reverse complement strand
TTGTTACTGAAGACGTTCCGGAAATGGCTGTTGTGGCAGGAAGCCCTGCCAAAATAGTTAAATACAAGGATGACAGAACCGTGGAAAAGACAAAACTTTTGGATGACTTAAGAGGATAATTCAGGACATCAGGACACATATTAAGAGTTGTCCGATACACACGTACATCTGTATTAAAACTGTTGACAGAGCACTTTTCATGTGGTATTGTTAAAAAGTTATAATGCGGATAGGAGGGAAAAATGATAAGGGTTGCTAAATTTGGAGGCACTTCGCTGGCAGATGCTGTCCAGTTCAAAAAGGTGCATGACATAATAAAAGATAATGAAGAAAGAAGATATGTGGTTGTTTCGGCTCCGGGAAAAAGATTCAAGGATGATAACAAAATTACAGACCTGCTGTATTTGACTCACGCACACTTGAAGTTTTCAGTACCATATGCTCCGGTTCTTAAATTAATTGAAGACAGGTTCAATGGAATAAAAGAAGAGCTTAATTTAAACACAGACCTTGACAGTGAGTTTGAAACAATAAGAAACATGCTTGATAAAAAATGCGATGAAGATTACATCGTAAGCAGAGGTGAATATTTAAGTGCCAAGCTTATGGCAGATTACCTCAAGTGTGATTTCATAGACTCAAAGGATGTAATATTCTTTAAATATGACGGAACAGTAGATAAGAAGAAAACAAATGATAAACTTGGTGCAGCTCTTGCAAAAAGCAGCAAGGCAATAATTCCTGGCTTTTACGGTTCATACCCGGACGGAAGCATCAAGACATTTTCCAGGGGCGGTTCAGACATAACTGGTTCAATTGTGGCAAGTGTTGCCAAGGCTGACATGTATGAGAACTGGACTGACGTTTCAGGATTTTTGATGGCAGATCCACGAATTGTCAAAAATCCACTGCCAATTAATAAAATTACGTACCAGGAGCTGAGGGAGCTTTCCTACATGGGTGCTTCAGTCCTGCATGATGAAGCAGTATTTCCGGTGAGACAAGCCGGCATTCCAATAAACATAAGAAATACAAACGAACCTGACAATCCAGGCACTGTAATTGTGGGAGATGACCAGGCGGACGAGGATTATGATAATGGACATGTCATAACAGGAATCGCTGGAAGAAAAAATTTCACATTTTTCTACATTCACAAGGAACACATGGCCAATGAAGTTGGTGTAGTAAGAAAGGCTCTTGAAATATTTGAAGAGAGAAATATAAGCATAGACCACATTCCTTCAGGAATAGACAGTTTTTCAATTGTTGTTCCAACAGAATGCGTGGAAAAGACAACTCATGAAATTGTTGAAGAGCTCAAGGAAAAACTTGGCACTGATTCCGTAAAGACTTACAAGAATCTGAGCCTCATATCCACAGTTGGTATAAGGATGGCGTTCAGGCCGGGTATTTCAGCAAAGCTGTTCAACGCTCTTGGAGAAAACAACATCAACATAAGGATGATTGACCAGGGTTCAAGCGAAATAAACATCATAGTTGGCGTTGCTGACAAGGATTTTGAAAATGCCATAAGAGCAATATACAATGCTTTTGTAAAATAACAAATAAGGGACGCTTGTGCGTCCCTTGATTTTTATTATTTTATGTATCCGCCCATCATGGACTTTATGTCATTTACTGTAATGTAAGCCTGAGGTGCTGTCAGCTTTATCAGCTTCACTGCTTCAGGAATTTTCTTTCTCTTTAGCTGTATGAACAAAAGATTTTTCTTGCTGTCATCTTTTCCTCTGCCTTCGAGAATTGTCACCCCAAAGCTTTCGTCCCTTAGAACATCTGCAAGAATTTCACCGTCGGTTTCGCTTACTACCACTTGTATGGAAGAAAGACCAACAGCTATTTTTGACTCTATTGTAACGCCAATGAAGTTTCCCATGGAAAATGCCACAGCATAAATCAGCACTTTGATTGGGTCTTCTGTTATGTTGTTGAGCACTGAACTCACAACAATGAGCCAAATCATTATTTCTACAAATCCAAGAATAGCGCCTTTTAACCTTTCGCCCTTGTTTATCAATACGAGCCTTACAGTTGATATTGATACTTCAATAATTTTTGCACAAAATATTATTATGTACAAAGCAGGACCCGAAATGTTGAACAAAAATTCCATATTGCACCCCTTTTCCTTTTGTTACTATTATTTTACTTGGTTTTGGTATTTTATGCAACATGTATAAAATTATATTGTTAATTATTACAAAGTATTGTAAAATTCTATTAGAAAATTAAGGAGAGTATTATGAGATTAAGATATGTTCACGGTCAGTACGAATACCTGCAGAATCACGAAAAAGCAATCACTGAACCGGAAAAAAGAGGATACATGCTAAATGACGCCTTCAAAAACAACAACCCCATACATGTTGAGCTTGGCTGCGGAAAAGGCAAGTTTTTAAGGGAAACTGCCCTTAAAAATCCGCAGGTTAATTTCTTCGGATTCGAAAAAAGCGTGAAGGTTGCGTACAGATGCGCAAAATGCGTCATAGAAAATGATCCTGATAATTATTTTGTTGTTTATTCAAACGGAGACATACTTACGGAGGTTTTCGAGCCTAATTCCGTTGAAAGAATTTATCTGAACTTTTCAGACCCATGGCCAAAGCCTTCCCATTACAAAAGAAGGCTGACTCACAGGAATTTTCTTGATGTTTACAGAAAGGTTCTTAAGGAAGGCGGAGAAATCCACATGAAGACAGACAACGACGACTTGTTTGAGTATTCACTTCAGGAGCTTGAGAATGACAACTGGGAGATTGTTATGTGCACAAGGGATCTGCACAACAGCCCTTACGCGGAAGAAAACGTCATGACCGAATATGAACAGCGTTTTGTACAGCAGGGCAAAAAAATAAATAAACTGGTGGCGAGATTGAAATGATTAAATATTTAGCCATATATTTCATAATAATAAATCTGATTTCATTTGTAATGTTTTATGTTGACAAACAAAAGGCCAGGAAGGACAAATGGAGAATTGAAGAAAAAACCCTGCACCTTACAAGCTTTATGGGGGGAACTTTTGGCAGCATTGCAGCCATGATCATGTTCCACCACAAGACAAGAAAGGCCGGGTTTGTTGCAATTACTTTTATAGCTCTGATTCTTAACATTTTTGCAATTTATGAGCTGTACACAAGATTATAAGAGGTGATACGGTGAAAAAAATAAATAAGACAAATGCCATGCGCATTCTCGACTCACTTGGCATCGAATATGACTGCCTCACATATGAGTGCGAGGACGGAAAAATTGACGGGGTGTCTGTTGCCCATAAAACCGGACAAAATCCTGAGGCTGTTTTCAAGACGCTGGTGTCCGTGGGACACAGCAAGGAACTTTATGTATTTTGTGTTCCCGTTGAATACGAACTTGATTTGAAAAAGGCAGCAGCTGCTTCAGAGGAAAAAAACATTGAACTGCTTCCTTTAAAGGAGCTTACAAAAAACACAGGCTACATAAGGGGAGGATGTTCACCCATAGGAATGAAAAAACATTATAAAACATTTGTGGACGAATCTGCCCTCCTTCAGGACAAAATACTTGTAAGCGGCGGAGCCATTGGAATACAAATGATACTCAGGCCTGATGACCTGGTAAGGGCTGCAGAAGCATCGTATGCTGATTTAATATGACAGGAGAAAAAATGGAACTTGATATAATATATGAAGACAAACATGTTCTTTGCCTGATTAAGCCTCCGGGAATTCCGTCCCAAAGCGACAAGACGGAAGATGATGACCTAATGAGCGCAGGAATCAATTATCTGAAAAATAAAGGCGATAATCCTTATCTTGGCCTCATTCAAAGGCTTGACAGGCCTGTGGGCGGCGTGATTGTTTTCGCCAAAAATGATTTTGCCAACAAGGAACTTTCAAGACAGGTTCAGGAAAGACACACCAAGAAGGAATATTTTGCGGTTGTGTGCGGAAAGATGACTGATGAAAAGGGAACACTAGAAGATTACATAAAAAAACTTAAGACAATAAACATGTCCAAAATAACAACGGCTGACGACAAGCAGGGCAAGCTTGCACAACTTGAGTATGAGGTGCTGGAAACTGCTGAAACTGAAGAGTACGGAACTCTTTGTCTTGTTAGGATAAATCTTCTTACAGGAAGACACCATCAGATAAGGCTTCAGTTTTCAAATTTAGGAACTCCAATATGGGGAGACAACAAGTACAACAAGGTTTTTATGAAGAAAAAGGACTTTACCCAGCCTGCTCTCTGGTCTCATAAATTTGGATTCAGACATCCGAAAACAAAAAAATATACTGAGTTTACATCTTTTCCGAATAGTTACCCTTTTACGGTTTTTGATTTTATTAAATCAGTTAATCAACAGGAGAAAAACAAATAATGATAAAGTTTGATGATATAAAAAACAGCGATGAAATCCAGGTATATATTAAAAAGGCTGATGAACACTTAAGCGTTCTTGGGTATACGGAACATTCATTTCCGCATGTGGGAAAAGTAGCACTACAGGCGAAGGAGCTTCTGGAAAAACTTAATTATGATGAAAGAACAGCGGAACTGGCCCGGATTGCAGGCTACATGCACGACATAGGCAATGTTGTCAACAGAATAGACCATGCACAAACCGGTGCAATAATGGCTTTTCGTATACTGGACAACATGGGAATGGATGTTTCCGAAATTGCAACGGTCATTTCAGCAATAGGAAATCATGACGAATCAACTGCCGTGCCTGTGAATGCTGTTGCTGCGGCACTGATACTGGCTGACAAATCAGATGTAAGAAGAACAAGAGTGAGAAACACGGACTTTGCAACTTTTGATATTCACGACAGGGTCAATTATTCTGTGGAAATGTCTAAGCTTGTATTAAGTGAAGAAAAAAGAGAAGTAACGCTTCATCTTACCATAGACACAAGCATCTGCGCTGTTATGGATTATTTTGAAATATTTCTTGAGCGTATGCTTCTTTGCAGAAGAGCTGCTGATTATTTAAAACTTAAGTTTAAACTGGTTGTTAACGGTGTTGAACTTCTGTAAATCATTAAACCAAACTGAAAGGCAATTATAATGATAATTACACTGGAAAAAATAAATAAAAGCTTTGGGGAAAAAATACTGCTGGACAATGTTGACCTGTACATAAATGACGGCGATAAAATAGGGGTTGTGGGAATAAACGGGACAGGGAAATCCACACTTCTTAAAATTGCATCAGGGGCTGAAGAGCCTGACAGCGGCAGCATAATTAAAAACCCGGGAGACAGAATCTGCGTTCTTGAACAGGATCCGGCCTATGAAAAAAATGCCACAGTCCTTGAACAGGTGTTCATTAATTCAAGCTCTGAGACAAAAGTTCTCATGGAATATGAAGCAAAGACAATTTTAAGCAAACTGGGAATAGATGAATTTGACAAGGAAGTAAGACTGCTTTCTGTAGGTCAGAGAAAAAGAGTTGCAATTGCAAGCGCCCTTGTGAATCCCTGTGAGCTGCTGGTTCTGGATGAACCCACAAACCATCTTGACAATGACATGATCATATGGCTTGAAAATTACCTGGTGAAATATTCAGGAGCAATACTCATGGTTACTCACGACCGATACTTCCTGGACAGGGTTTCAAACAGAATAATCGAACTTGACAAGGGAAACTTGTATTCC
>NZ_JAJUJR010000417.1 GCF_029265225.1 Sedimentibacter sp. | reverse complement strand
CTTCAAAGGCATTTTTGACCCTGTCCATGTGCAAGATAATTGAAAGAGAAGGTCTCTGCATGGACGTTGTTTCAGGAGGAGAACTTTATACGGCCATAAAGGCTGATTTTCCTGCCGAAAAGATTGAGTTCAACGGAAACAACAAATCTGTGGAAGAACTTAAACTTGCCATTGACTACAACATCGGTAGAATAATAGTTGATGGGCTTGACGAACTTGATTTGATTGAGGAAATATGCAAAGAAAAAGGTAAAAAGGTAAACATACTTTACAGAGTTACTCCCGGAGTGAAAAGTGATTCACACGACTACATCGTAACAGGTAAAAAGGATTCTAAATTTGGCATACCTCTTGATGAAGAAGTGATTTTCCCTGCCATAGAACATGCAATAAAATCACCATATGCAAATTTCCTGGGATTCCATTTCCATGTGGGCTCACAGCTTCATGACAATGATTCTCACCTTAAGGCATTGGACATAGTTCTTAAACTCATAAAGGACACAAAAGAAAAATATGATTATGCCACTCCAGAGCTTAACATAGGAGGCGGATTTGGAATCAAATACACTGAAGCAGACAACAAAAAGCCTTATGCTTACTTCCTGGACCCAATGATGGAAAAAATTGAACAGTTTTCAAAGGACCTTGGCATTGAAAGACCTGAAGTTGTAATTGAGCCTGGCAGAAGCATAGTTGGAGAAGCTGGAATAACTCTTTATACCATAGGAACAATAAAGGACATAAAAGGAATCAGAAAATATGTTTCAGTTGACGGAGGAATGACTGACAACATAAGACCAGCGCTTTACCAGGCAAAGTATGAAGGAATAGTTGCCAACAAGGCGGAAGAACCAAGGACTGAAACAGTCACTATATGCGGCAAGTGCTGTGAATCAGGAGATGTACTTATTAGGGATGCGCATGTGGCAGATGTGAAAAGAGGAGATATATTCGCAGTATTTTCAACAGGAGCTTATGGTTATACAATGGCGAGCAACTACAACAAAAATCCACTTCTGGCAACAGTACTGGTTAGGGAAGGAAAATCAGAATTAATAGTAAAAAGACAAAGCTATGAACATATGATAGAAAATGAATTGATACCTGAATCATTGAAATAAGGAGGCGCACTATGCAGTTTACCAAAATGCAGGGAGCAGGAAATGATTTTATAATCATAAACAATATGACTCTTAAACTGCCTGTTGAAATAATACCGGCAATAGCAAAAAGGTTATGCCAGAGAAAAGTTTCCCTGGGAGCAGACGGGTTTATGGTTGTTGATTACCCCGATGGAGATGCAGATTTTAAAATGCGTTTTTACAATCAGGACGGAAGCATGGGAGAAATGTGCGGAAATGGTGCAAGGTGTATATCCCGCTACGCCTACATCAACAACATTGCTGGAAAGACTATGAAAATTGAAACAACTGCCGGAATTGTAATGTCTGAGGTTCTTGAAGGAAGACAGGTTAAGGTGCAGCTTAACAGGCCGGAAGTCATTAGGATTGACAATGACTTGGAAATTGATGGTAACAAATATGAATGCTCATATATTGAACTGGGTAATCCGGGATTGCCTCATGCTGTAGTAAAATATGATGGACTTCAGCATGCATATTACAAAGACATTTTTGAAACCGGAAGGAAAATCAGATATTACGATGGATTTCCAAAGGGTGCAAATGTGAATTTTTTTGAGATTTTAAATGATCAAACAGCATTGGTCAAAACATACGAAAGGGGGGTCGAAGACTTAACGCTGGCTTGCGGAACCGGTTCGGCATCTGCAGCTGTTGCCTTGATACTTAAAGGTTATCTGAAAGGAAACAAGGTTAAAATTATAGTTCCGGGAGGCGAATTGTTTGTGGAAGTTGAAAGAACAGAAAATGTTGTTCATAAACTTTACCTAATAGGAGATACAAACATAATTGCTTCAGGAGAAATATTGGATGAAGATTTGGCTTTTTGATGACATTATATTGATGACAGCCTTTGTTAAACATAAAAAACAATGCTGTAAAGTTGGACATTTTTAAATTTAAT
>NZ_JAJUJR010000288.1 GCF_029265225.1 Sedimentibacter sp. | reverse complement strand
TGGGTGTCATCGCCCTTTATCAGCAAATAATAAATACGTGCAAAGTAAAAACAGGTGTCTTTAGCCCACCTGTTTCTTAACATTCTATTTGTTTGAATTTGTATTGGTTCCGAATCCTTCCGGCATAATTTTCAATACAACTTCAATAGTTTTTTCTTCTCCGTTTCTGCTTATGGTAAGACTTGCCTTGTCACCTTCCTTATAGCTGTATAATTTTTTCTTAAGGCTTACCATACTTTCAACTTTTTCCCCGTCTATTGCGGTTATAACATCTCCGTTTTGCAAGCCTGCCTCATAAGCAGGGGAATCCTTAGTTGCTTCCACCACAACGACTCCGTACTCAGCTTTTATGTCTACGCCAAGAGCTTTTTCATATGTTTCAACATCTACCCCCGTTATTCCAAGATAGACTGTTGAAAATTTCCCCGTCTTAATAATTTGTTCCAAAATAGGTTTCGCGGTATTAATAGGTATGGAAAATCCCAGGCCCTCAGCTGAACTCATTTTTGCAGTATTTATGCCGATTACTTGTCCTTTTGCATTCAGAAGCGGTCCACCGCTGTTGCCTGAATTTATTGACGCATCTGTTTGAATCAGGGGTTCCATAACCGAACCATCATCAAGGGCAATGGATCTGTTTAATCCGCTTATGATTCCTTGAGTAACTGTTCTTTCAAGGTCCAGGGTCATCGGATTTCCGATAGCTACTACAGGTTGTCCAACAGCCAGTTCATCGGAATCTCCTATTTCAGCTGCATGAAGTCCTGTTTTGTTGATTTTAACTATGGCCAAATCTATTGCCGAATCATACCAAAGCACTTCTCCAGGCTCAGTTGAGCCGTCTGCCAGGGAAACAGTTATATTTTTATATTCTCCGTCTCCTATTACATGGGCATTGGTTACAATGTAGCCATTTGAATCAATAATAAATCCAGAGCCCATGCTTTGCCCCTTTTGAACCTGTGGGCCAAAGAATGTGTTTACTTGCTTTTCTACGTCAGATGTAATTCCTACCACTGTATCCTGTGACTTTCCGGCAACAGCTTCAGCAAAATACATTCCTTCATTGAGATTTATGCTTACATCTTTGTTTGATTCTAAGGGTACATTAGTTTCATCATTTGTTTCAAGCCTAACCTGACCGGCAGTAATGTATCCACCGCATATGCCTCCCAGCAGAGCAGAAATTAAGCATATTGCTGTAGTTCTAAAAAAAGCCTTTCTGCTGCTTTGCTTCTTAGCAGCCTCAGGTTCAGTCACATTGTCCTGTACCTTGCCCAGAATAACAGAACTTTCATCATTCATATTTCTTTCATTGTCTTCCATTGTTCAATCCTCCTAACATCGTAAAAAAATATTTAAACCATGTATTGATGATGTAACCGTTATAGGCCCATTTTCTTAAACAATCCTTAAATTGACAAATAAAAGTAATCAAAAACTATTGACAAGAAAATATTTTTACCTTATAATGAACATTGTTCAGTTTGAAAGGAGAAAGTGCATGAATACAGTAGTTACTTCCAAGGAAGCCATTTTAAAAGCAAGCAAAGAAATCGCAGCTAATCAGGGGCTGCAATCCCTCAATATGCGTGATGTTGCGAAGTATTGCAATGTTGCGGTAGGCTCAGTTTACAATTACTTTCCTTCTAAGGCAGACCTTGTGACTGCAACAGTTGAAGATATCTGGAAAGATATATTTCATAAAATGAGCAGCAATGATAATGCAAATAACTTCACAGATTGCGTTACATGGCTTTTTGAAACTGTAAACAGCGGCGCAAAGGAATATCCTGAATTTTTTACTGTACATTCCATGAACTTTTCAAATGATGACAAAGAAAAAGGCCGCAAAGTCATGAATCAGTATTTCAATCACATAAAGGATGGCATGCTGAAATCATTGCTAAACGACAAAGATGTTAATATAGAAACATTTAATGAGACTTTTACTCAAGAGCTCTTCATTGATTTTGTATTCTCAAATATTATTACATTGCTTGTTAACAACCAGCAGTCATGTTATTTGCTGAATGAAGTCATTAAACGCACAATTTATTAAATAAGATAAATACCCCAACACATGTTGGGTTTTTATAAAAATCAAAATGAACGTTGTTCAATTAGGAGGACCTTATGCAAGCTATTTTTGAAACCATATTTGATGCTGTATATCTGATTATGGTTATTACAATTGGAATCACAATAATTATAAAAAGCAAAGGAAACAAACAATATCTGTTGTTTGGAATCATGGCAGTAACTCTTGGAGCAGGAGATTCTTTTCATCTTATACCAAGAGCATATGCTCTCAGTACTACAGGCCTTGATAATTTTGTCATTGCCCTCGGAATAGGAAAGTTTATAACTTCCATAACAATGACTGTATTTTATGTATTGCTGTACTATGTATGGCGATTGCGCTACAGTGTAAAAAATAACCACGGACTTACCATAACCATGTATGCCCTTGCAGTTCTAAGAATTGTTCTTTGTCTGTTCCCGCAAAATGCATGGACAAGTGCAAGTGCTCCGCTGTCCTGGGCAATATACCGAAACCTCCCTTTTGCTGCAATGGGAATTATCATAATAATTCTGTTTTATAGCAAATCCAGGATTACATCTGATCATGACTTCAGGTTCATGTGGCTGACCATTGTGCTGAGTTTTGCATTTTATATACCGGTAGTGTTGTTTGCAGACATTATACCAATTGTAGGGATTTTAATGATCCCAAAGACATGTGCTTATGTATGCACTGTATTGATTGGATTTAATGAGATGAAAAAAATGACTGTAGATGCAGCATAGTAAACTAAAAAAGGGCTGTTCCACTAGTGATTATTATCGTGTTATTTGAGTCCTTATCACGCAGATAAGATTCTTCGTTAAGCTCATAATGACACGAAAATACTTAATGCAACAGTCCCTCTATTTTTTTAAGATCAATAAATGACTATAAGTATAATATTTACAAGATTTCGATACTCCGGTTCAATCACCATTGTGGCTTTTCTAGCAATAAACAGGCTATTTAACTTCAATATCAGCTAATATATTTATATTAGGATTACCCTGTCTGCAACTGCGTCAACATCATTGCGGTCATGAGTCACTAAAATAGCACTCATACTGAATTTTTTCAATAATTCTTTGATTTCTTTTCTTACGGACTTTTTTAACTCTTCATCTAAATTAGAAAAGGGCTCATCTAAAAGCAAAATGTCTGGTTTTGCAGCTAATGCTCTGGCTATTGCAATTCGTTGTTGCTGGCCGCCTGAACATTCATGAGGATACTTATATTTGTGATCCTCTAATTCAACCATTTGAAGATATTTCAAGGCTGATTTTTCCCTATCACTTTTCCTTTTTTCATTTATACCAAAAGCAACATTTTGAATAACATTTAGATGCGGAAACAAGCTATAATCTTGAAAAATCATGCCAACACCTCTTTTCTGAGGGGGTCAATTCGCTGAACCACCCAGGCGAAACCGCCAGGCTGATGGTTGCCCCTGCCAGCCCCGCCAGCAGACCGCCCACAAACACGTACAAATAGCGCAGCCGGTAAACGTTCACCCCTAAGGT